>MZGM01000020.1 GCA_002085035.1 Candidatus Zhuqueibacterota bacterium 4484_219 | reverse complement strand
GCTACTACTCAAACATCACTTGGGAGTGCGATTGGTACGTTGTTATTATGGTATGCAACACCTGTAAAAATAAATTCATGAGTAATTTAAGTTGACTCAAGAGTGCTATGAGCGCACAAAATTTGTTTGTCATGTTGCAGGGTCAGCAGGTTGGCCCAGTTTCTAAGAGAGAATTGCAACAATGGGTGCGTCAGCGTAAGGTCAAACCTTCTGATTTGGTTTGGGATGAGCTTCAGGGGGTCTGGCAACCGATCAGTGAAAGCGAAGAGACGCGAAATATCTTTCTTCAGTCCCAGACCGCAGAAAAGATTGTATTAGCAATCGGAGGTGGGAAAGGAGGAGTAGGGAAAACTGTTATTACTATTGCTTTGGGAATGGCGTTAGCTTCTTTTGGGAGACGGACAGTACTAGTAGATGCAGATCTTGGGGGTGCTAATCTTCATACTTTCTTGGGGATTGAGGATCCAGAGTATACTTTCTTTGACTTTTACACCATGCAAAAATCATCGCTTAATGATATTTTGCTTGATACTTCGTTGGAAAATCTAAAGTTTATCAGTGGGGCCTGTGGTACTCTGGGTTTAGCTAATCCCAAATATAGTCAGAAGTTACATCTTATCCGGCAACTTAAGCAAATCGATGCTGATTATATTCTTTTGGATTTAGGCGCTGGCTCTTCTTACAATGTTATCGATTTTTTTCTGGCTGCTGGGGAGGGGATTGTAATATCTACACCAGAGCCGGCTTCTATTCAGGAAACATTTTATTTCATCAAAACGGCTTTACTGCGCAAGTTGACCCAAACTTTTCATAGACATCCTGAGTTATCTTCGATTTTCGATGTGCACGGCTACTTTAATGATCGCGAGGCCACTTTTTCGATTAAAGAACTTTACAAAAAAGTCGAAAACATAGATAATGATGCTGCGTCTGTTTTTCAAGGGATTCTGCGAAAATTCCAACCTAAGCTTATATTGAACATGGTAATGCAGTCGGAAGAAGCTTTGGAAGGGATGGCACTAAAAACAGCAGTAGGGGAAATGCTTATGTTAGAGATGGATTATTGGGGGTTTATTGAATATGATGAGGATGTGCGTAACGCCGCTATGCAAAAGAAGCCTTTCATGATTTGGAATCCTAAAAGTCGTGCTGCCAAAAGAATCTCTCAAATTGTTTCAGCAAAGTTGATGAACTTTTCCAGGCTGAAGTCGTATTTAGAAAATAAGCGCTTGCAACGCAACTTGAATCGCCTTAATGCCAAGGTTGAACCTACTTCCCAAGAGACGATCATTTGTTCAGTCAATTGCCTGTATTGGGATGAATGTGAATATCAAAATGGTGGTTATCCGTGCAGTGTTAGACATTTAGAGAATACATTACGTCATTGGGAGAAATAAAAATAATGATTTGAAGTTACGCAGATAAGATGTGTAAAATTCTGGAATCATATGGAGGTGAGGCAGATATGGAAAAAGAAAAATTAGAAAGGATAAGAAATTTGCTATTAGAGAGACAGCGTGAAATTCTGGGTAAGGTTGGAGCCAGTTCCGAGGATTTAGGCCAATTGCAAAATGACCACACTGCAGATTGGATTGATCGAGTTACAGTAGATAATGCTGTGAATAATTTGTTGAACATGGAAAGCGAACTTGCCAATGAATTGATGGCTATCAGGCGTTCGTTGCGAAAAATTAAGGAGGGAACCTATGGTATTTGCGAAAATTGTGGTAAAGAAATTGGCTATGAGCGTCTGGAAGCACTTCCTACAGCATTGTATTGTCGTAACTGCCAAGACGAAATAGAGAAGAGCAAAGGAAGCAACTCAGGATATCGTGGCTTCACTTCTATTCCCAAAGAAATTTTTGAATGGTACGAGTGAGCTTTTTCTCTTTGTTAGAATTATTTTTTTCTAAAGGCAGACCGCGGTCTGCTTTTTTTCGTTTTTTTAATTAGAAGAAATCTTATTTTGAAATTTGCCGGGAGTGAAAATATTATGCGTTCTTTTACGGTTATTGGCCTTAGCAATTTTGGTTACTATCTTACTAAATATCTGGTGGATGAAGGGTTTCCGGTTATGGTGATTGACAGCGATAAAGAGCGGGTTGACAAGGTGAAATCTTTTGTGCAGAAAGCGATTATTGCCGATGCAACTGACAAGGAAACCTTGAAAAATTTGGGGTTACAAGATGTGGATGTTGTGGTAGTATGTCTGGGCGAAAGAATTGATTCCAGTGTGTTGGTTACCCTTCATCTACGAGAATTAGGTGTGAAAGAGATTATCGTCAAAAGTGTAACCGAGGATCATGAGAAGATATTAGACATTATTGGGGCGACCAGTACCGTGTTCCCGGAACGGGATATGGCTTTTCGAATTGCTCAGAGCATTAGCCATCCTAATGTATTGGAATACATCCCCCTGGGGCATGATATTAGTGTGATCGAGATTGTTCCACCGAAAGAGTTTATTGGTAAAACATTGAGTGAATTAAACCTGCGCAACAAATATGGCATTCAAGTTTTAGTAGTAAAGGAGATGATCCCTGAGAAGGTTTCTCTGATACCTCGTGCCGATTATAAGATTAAGGATAGTGATATTTTAGTTGTTATCGGTAAGGATAAAGATTTAAAGAAGATCCAGAAGTATTAATTAAAAAAACATCACTTGGGGTGGCTAATCAAACAGAGATGATCAGATTTTGCTTGTGAAGAGGTTCTTTTTTTCATATATTTAGAATTGCCAAGCTTAAGTTTCTTAATAGGAGGTGTGGTTTAGTATTGTAAGGAGGCCTATTATGCCTTTTGAGGATCACAATGTGAACAAAGCTTTAGACAATCTCAAAGAAATGGAGAAAGAAATCGAGAGATTGTTGAAGGATTTTTTTGTGTCCAAAAATCCTATGTTGATGTTTTCAGAAAATGCTTGGGCGCCCCATGTTGATGTCTATGAAACTAGAGATGAGTTTATCATCAAAGTAGAATTGGCTGGAGTGCGGAAAGAAGACATTAAGGTACAACTTGCTGGGCGAGTGCTCACTATCAGCGGGCAGAGGCAGGATGAGTGTCCGGAACAGCGCGAGCATTTTCATTTGATGGAGATTAGTTATGGCAATTTTCTGCGCAAGTTGAAATTACCTGATGATATTGATTGCGATAACATCCAGGCTGTTTATGAGAGTGGGATTTTGAAATTAGTTTTGCCCAAGGCCGCAACAATTTCTGAGGAAACTGTGGTTGTTACTATCGAAGATTAGTAAATCGCGCCTGTTAGCCGATAATATTAATAGATGTGATATTAACAAGCTTAGACATGTAGCAACCTCTGATGGAGGGGAGATTAAAGTCCAAGTTAACATTTGGAGGATGATTCGACGTAAGCAGAGAGGAGAACGTTATGGATACAAATGAAAAACACAACGTTTCCAATGATGTAATAAAGGAGGAGTTGCCTGGAGCAAAAGATGAATCTGAAATTGAGAAAATAGAAATTCCTGACGAGGTACCTATTTTGGCGTTACGGGATACTGTAATTTATCCCTTTATGGTATCTCCTTTGTTTGTAGCACGGCCCAAATCGATCAAATTGATTGATGATGTACTTATTGGTAACCGCATTCTGGGATTGGTGGCACAGCGGAAAACAGACGTTGAAGATCCTAAAGGGGAGGATCTGTTCAAATATGGTACTGTGGCTACTATTCTTAAGATGCTGAAATTTCCCGATGGTTCTGTACGTGTTTTGGTTCAAGGTTTGACGCGAATGGAAGTGTTGGAGTACGTTCAAACCGAGCCTTATTTGAAAGCAAAAATTCAGCCATTGGAAGATGTAATAGAAAAGTCTCTGGAACTGGAGGCTCTTGCAAAAAACATAACGATTCAGTTTCAGAAAATTGTCAATTTAGTGCCGCAGTTACCAGACGAGCTCCAGATTGCTGTGATGAATATTTCTCATCCTGGTAAATTGGCCGATTTAGTGGCTTCGAACCTTAATCTAAGTCTGGAAGAAAAGCAACAGATTCTGGAAGCTATTGATGTGAAAAAGCGACTTGAAAAGTTGACCATTTTTATTAATCGTGAGTTACAAGTGCTGGAAGTGGGTACGAAGATTCAAAGTCAGGTGCAATCGGAGCTTAGTAAGAATCAACGTGAGTATTTCTTGCGCCAGCAATTGGAGGCTATTCGCAAAGAGTTGGGCGAGGAAGATGAACGCACCATGGAAATTAAAGAGCTCAAGGAAAAAATCAAAGCAGCTAAAATGCCCAAGGATGTGGAAAAGGAAGCTATGCGGGAGCTGGATCGTTTGTCCAAAATGCCTCCTGGAGCGGCCGAATACACCGTGTCTCGTACCTACCTTGATTGGTTGATTGCTTTACCCTGGTCTGTCTCTACTGAGGATAATCTGGACATTGCTCAAGCCCAAAAGGTGTTAGATGAAGATCATTACGATCTGGATAAGGTTAAAGAGCGGATTTTAGAATATTTGGCGGTGCGTAAATTGAAAAGCGATATGAAAGGGCCTATTCTTTGTTTCGTTGGCCCCCCCGGAGTAGGGAAGACTTCTCTGGGAAGATCAATTGCTCGGGCATTGGGTCGAAAGTTTGTTCGCATTTCGTTAGGTGGGGCACGAGACGAAGCAGAAATCCGCGGCCATCGTCGCACCTATATCGGAGCACTACCAGGTCGGATTATTCAGGGAATCCGCAATGCTGGTTCAAATAACCCCGTTTTTATGCTGGACGAAGTGGACAAACTGGGAGTAGATTTTCGTGGTGACCCCTCCTCGGCTTTGCTGGAGGTACTTGATCCCGAGCAGAACTACGCCTTTGTCGATCACTATTTGGACGTGCCCTTTGATCTGACCAAAGTGATGTTTATTACTACCGCTAATTTATTAGATCCTATTCCAGCAGCTCTGCGGGATCGCATGGAAGTATTAGAGCTTCCTGGTTACACTGAGGAAGAAAAGCTTCATATTGCCAAAAAGTACCTCATACCCAAGCAATTGGAAGCACATGGTTTGACCGCGGACCATCTTGTTTTTGATGATGAAGCAATCATGCGAATTGTACGGGAGTACACTCGCGAGGCAGGATTGCGAAATTTGGAGCGCGAGATCGCCGCTATTTGTCGCCGTGTGGCAAGAAAAGTAGCTGAAGGAGAAACTGAAAAACAGCAAATTACTGAAAGTAGAATCCCGGAGTTTTTAGGTCCTCCTCGCTTTTTCTTCGAAGTGGCTGAACGTACGTCTGAACCTGGTGTGGCTACCGGTTTGGCCTGGACCCCCTCGGGTGGTGATATTTTGTTTATCGAAGCCTCCAAAATGCCAGGTAAAAAAGGATTGATTCTCACTGGCCATCTGGGAGAAGTGATGAAAGAATCCGCACAAGCTGCTCTTTCTTACATCAGATCTAAAGCTAAAGAATTAGGTGTTAACGAGCGTTTTTTCGACAAATATGATATTCATATCCACGTTCCTGCCGGAGCAATCCCCAAAGATGGCCCCTCCGCAGGAGTTACTATTTCAACAGCTTTACTATCGCTTCTACGGGAAGAGCCAGTGCGTTCCGACGTTGCAATGACCGGAGAAATTACTTTGCGGGGCAAAATTCTGCCAGTTGGTGGAATTAAAGAAAAAATACTGGCAGCTAAACGTGCTGGTATTAAGGTGGTAATTTTACCCGAAAAAAATAAGAAGGATCTGGAGGAAGTACCTCAGCAGGCCAAAGATGAGCTACAGTTTCATTTTGTGGACACACTGGATGAGGTTTTTGAAATAGCTTTCGATTCCAAAGCTGAAACTAAAAAGCAGGAAAGAGAAGAATCGATTGCCGCAGAAGTTCCGTGAAAAGCCGTCTGTTCCAGTCTTTGGATGGCATAAACTTGTAGACAGCAAATTCTCAGTTGGTAAGTACCCCGGATACAAACTATGGAGAAGGGCGAACTGGAAGCGTTAAAAAAGCGATTCATCGACGCAGGGCAAGGTCATATTTTCAGGTATTGGGATGAGTTATCGCCGGAAAGTCGACAAAAATTTATTCATCAACTTCAGAGCATCGATCTGGATTTGTTACAGACCTTGGTTCAGAAGTTTGTAATAAATCCTGCCGCTAAACAAGGCCGAATTTCTTTGTTGCCCCCTAAGGTGATTTCGATTCCCCGCACAGAGGAGCAGAAGCAGCGTGCCAAACAAGCCAAATTAGTTGGAGAAAAGTTGTTACACAGCGGCAAAGTGGCCGTAGTGTTAGTAGCTGGAGGGCAAGGAACTCGTCTGGGCTTTGATGGCCCCAAAGGGATTTTCCCCATTACCCCGGTTAGGAAGAAATCCCTGTTCCAGTTTCATGCTGAGAAGATTTTGGCTTTAAGAAGGCGTTATCAGGTTCCTATTCCATGGTACATTATGACCAGTGAATCCAACGATGCTGCCACCCGTCAGTATTTCCAAGACCATGATTTTTTCCAATTACCGCCGGACGATATATTTTTCTTTACCCAATCTATGCTCCCTGCCGTAGACGAAAAAGGAAAGTTAATTTTGGACGCCAAGGATCATGTTTTTACCAGCCCTAACGGTCATGGTGGCACGCTTTTGGCGCTGGTTGAAAGCGGAGCATTAGAAGATATGAAAGCACGGGGCATAGAGGAAATTTTTTATTTTCAGGTGGACAATGTTCTTATTAAGATTTGCGACCCGATCTTTATTGGCTACCACCACCAGGCCGGGGCAGAGATGTCCAGCAAGGTAGTATCTAAACGCGACCCTGAAGAAAAATTAGGTGTTATTGGTTATCAAAATGGCAAGTTGACCGTTATTGAATACAGTGATTTGTCCAAGGAGGATATGTACGCTCGTAATCCGGATGGATCTTTGAAGTACAATGCCGGGAGTATTGCAATTCACATGATTCAAGTTAAATTTGTAGAAAAGGAGTTGGCTGAAGGGTTTCGTTTACCCTACCATGTAGCACACAAAAAAATTCCATTCTTGGATGAATCCGGAAAGCTAATAAAACCTACCCAACCGAATGGTTACAAATTTGAGACTTTCATATTTGATGCGCTTCGGGATACCACTACTTCCATAATAATGGAAGTAAAGCGGGAGGAAGAATTCAGTCCAGTAAAAAACGCCACTGGTGAAGATTCACCTGCTACTGCTCAACGCGATTTGTGCAATCTTTACGGGGGTTGGTTGGAACAGATTGGGGTTGTAGTACCTCGCGATTCCAATGGCAACGTTAGCATACCCGTAGAAATCAGTCCTCTTTTTGCTCTGGATGTCGAAGAACTCAGTCAACGAATCACCAAGCCCATAACTTTTGATACCTTTCTTTATTTAGGGCCATAGCCTAATCACCACAATTTTAGACTCTGCAGTCGTTATTTTCCATAAATTTATCCGGAACAATTTCTAAAGGGAGACAACTTATATGCTGGAAAAATTGCAAGAAGCCATACGGTTATTGGATGTCAATGCTATGTTTACCAAGTTACTTCTTTACATTCCTAATATTCTTGCTGCTACCCTGATTATGATAATCTTTTTTGGTGTTTATCTTCTCATTAGCTTTTTTCTCAAGCGTAGTTTTGCCAGATATCAGGTTTCTGCCAGTGTTTCTGATGTAGTAGTAAAATTAATCCGTTATGGTTGTTTAGGGATTGGTTTGATGATTGCGTCGGATCAAATCGGGATCCGGGTTATTACCCTAATCTCCACTCTTGGGGTAGCCGGGTTAGCTATCGGATTAGCGGCACAGCAGACCCTTTCCAATATGATTTCAGGGTTAATTATTTTGATTGATAAGCCCTTCCGCGAGGGTGATTACGTAGTACTCTATGATAATTATGGTCGGGTGGAGAAAATTTGTCTGCGTTCTACATTGCTGCGTACTCCAGACAACATGATGATCGATCTACCCAACCATAAGATTATCGAGAGCAAGATCGAAAACCATAGTGCTTATCCAGAGCTGCGTCTGAGAGTTCCCTTTGGAATTGCCTACAAAGAATACATTCCCGAGGCTCAAAAGGTGGTGCTTGATGTTGTCAAGGATGAGCCGCGCATTTTATCCAATCCTGCCCCGCGGGTAGTGGTAAGCGAGATTGGCGAATCCAGCATCGATATGGAGCTTCATGTATGGATAGACGATCCTGCCCAAGAATTGGATTTAGGTTACGAATTACGTCAAAAGATTAAATTAGCTCTTGATAAAGCTGGAATTGAAATTCCTTTCCCACATCGTCAATTGTTTTTGGAGAAGATCAATTTTCAGGGGGTGGAAAAGGTGTTAGGGTCGTCATGATTTTTCATTTTGTGAAACCACCAAAGATCGAAAACAATACTGCAAGTACTAATAGCTGAACAATCCAGCCGATCACGCAAACCCCGACGGCGCGCAAGGTGCTACGATAATCAAGAGCCTGCCTTACGGCGATTACCATAGCGGCCAGCATCCAAATTGAGGCAACAAAAAATGTGATTCCTGCCAGTCCCGGAATGATACCTAATATTCTAATTAATCCAGGGGAACTGGAAAAGCCGATGGTTCGTAGCAACTCGCCCGGGTCTGATTGGGTTTGCGGCTCAGGAAGCAGTTTTGTGCCAATAAAGTAAGTGAGATAGGCCCAGATGTACCATCCAACAAGGGCTGTAATAGTGCCTACCAAAATTCCCCCCAATCCTCCTTTTGCGATGCCTCCTATTCCAGCGGCAAGACTAGAAAGTACCACTACTCCCATGGCCTGTCCCATTGCTCCCTGGTCGGCTTCAACCTCTTCATACAGGTTGATGTCGAGTTTAGCAGCCCGAATAATGCGATTTTTGAAACTATCCATTACGACCTCCCGCCTGTTGATTAATTCATCTTCTTTGTTGGTTTCGTTTACCAAAATACAAATTTTTGTTGTAAAATGCAAAAGATTTTTATATCTTAAACACGATCTAACCTAAAAAGTAGAGTGGAGGAAGCAATGATAGTAAAAGTTAGGGGAATAATAAGTTACATAACCCTTATTGTTTTTTTGATTTTATTAATCTTAAGTTGTGCAACTACGGGTGTTAATAAGTATCAGCCTAATATTTTCTCCACCAAACAGGAATTGGAACTAGGAGCGCGTTTTGCTAAGGAGATCGAAGTACAAAGTAGGCTGTGTGCTGTACAAGCAGTGAATCGCTTCATTGAGGAATTAGGTCAACGTTTAGCTAATGTTTCAGATCGACCGGATATCCCTTACCATTTTAAAATTATTGATGAACCTGACCAAATCAATGCATTTGCTCTTCCTGGTGGCTATGTGTATGTCTACACCGGGTTACTAAAACAGGCGGATAGCGAGGCAGAAGTAGCTGGGGTATTGGCACATGAGATTGGTCACGTGGTAGCTCGCCATGCTACCGAACGCCTGACTCTCCTCTATGGCTACCGACTGGGAGTTTCATTGTTATTAGGAGATGACCCTTCGGAAATTAAAAAGCTAGTGGCAAATCTTTTTGGTACTGGCGGTCTGTTAGCATATAGCCGTCAGAATGAATATGAGGCTGATAAGTTAGGGGTGAAATATGTCGTTCGAGCTGGATATGATCCTAAAGGCATGTTGCAATTTTTCCAAAAATTAAAAATCCTTCAGCAGCATGAACCCAGCAAACTGGAGCAACTGTTGTCCACTCATCCGCCTATTTCTGAGCGAATCAAGAGAGTGAAGGAATTAATTCAACAATCAAGAACTACCAACGGGAAAATGGGACGCGTAAAGTATCAGATGATCAAATCATTGATTCCATAGTGCACTGAAATCATATGGAGGACGTGACGATCCATAAAAAATAAAAAAGAGTCTTTTTCAGCATTTGGGGTTTAATGGTGGCCATATTAATCCGAGGTGGTCTCGACGTCTGGAGACGCCTCCCACAACTTCGTTCAATCCCCAAATTGCAAACTTTTCCCTCTTGATTAATCATTGGTCATTAGCTCTGACTTAACAGGCTGTCCAAAAAGCTAAAGAATCTTTTATGCTTCGTTTTTTAAAAATTATTGGCCTACTTTTTTTGAGCCTCGTTATCTTATGGATAGGGGCTTACTACTATCTACGCATTAAATACACTCCTGAACGGATTAGAACTTTGGCCGAAAAGATGTTATCTAAACAACTTCAGCGAAAAGTTACCCTTGAGCAAGCTGATATTCAT
This sequence comes from Candidatus Zhuqueibacterota bacterium 4484_219, assembly GCA_002085035.1. Lineage (GTDB taxonomy): Bacteria > Zhuqueibacterota > JdFR-76 > JdFR-76 > 4484-219 > 4484-219. The sequence continues at coordinate 341 of MZGM01000020.1, read as the reverse complement.
CCTACTTCTGGAATTTTGCTGCGTGGGTTAACTGTGTACCAAAAAGCCCCCGATGATACTTCGGTATTTGCTCATGTAGCGGAAGTTCAGCTCCGTTATCGTTTGTGGTCGATATTGAAGCGACATTTAGAAATTCATCAAATTCGTATCATTAAGCCACATGTTTATTGGCGTTCTGAGTTGTCTGCCAGCACAATTGGGTCGATTTCACAACCTAAGCCCACCCCTCCTGGTTCGGTTACCTTTTCGAAAACTGAGTTACCTGTTCACATTTCCCTGCGAGAGTTTTTGTTGCAAAACTTCAAACTGGATTTTACCGTTGTCGATTCTGCCAGTCATCT
>MZGM01000141.1 GCA_002085035.1 Candidatus Zhuqueibacterota bacterium 4484_219 | reverse complement strand
ACGCGATGGGAAGAATGAGATAGCAGCGAGGCAACGATTCCATCTTTTTAAAAGATGGAATCGTTGCCGCCCAGGTTTATCCTGTTGGTCATTCGTCGCTTTATTTTTAGATAGGATTTACAAGATTAAGGCGATAAAAAAACCAAGCGAGGGAATAAACCTCTTCGCTCAGGACTCCTCTCGCTACGTTTCCGAAGTCCAATGAATGGACTGAAGAAGGAAGGTTGTTAGCCTCTTTAGTGGGCTTTGCAGATGTAACGTTGGAATTTGATTCCGACGGAACTTACGAGAGATTGGAACATGAACAGAAAAATTCGAGTAGGAATTCTTTTTGGTGGAAGATCAGCAGAACATGAGGTTTCTCTTCAATCAGCAAAAAACGTTATTGAAGCCATTGATAAGAAAAAATATGAAGTAGTTCTAATTGGCATTGACAAAAAAGGTCGATGGTATTTGAGCGAGGCTTCAAGGTTTCTTTTGCATGCGGATAATCCCAACTTGATTAAGCTAAATAAAGCAAACGAAAGTGTCGTTCTGGTGCCCGGAAGAAAAGTGGAACAGTTGGTTAGTCTTTCAGACCACCGATCTGTGGGACCAGTTGACGTGGTTTTTCCGGTGCTTCATGGTCCATTCGGTGAGGATGGCACCGTTCAGGGTTTATTAAAACTGGCAAACATTCCATTTGTCGGTGCTGGCGTTTTAGGTTCTGCAATAGGTATGGATAAAGATGTTATGAAACGACTGCTCAGAGATGCCGGAATTCCTACTGCTAAATTTCTTGTGTTTGCTCGGTCTTCGTTGGGTGAAATTGATTTCGAAGAGGTGAAGAATCACTTGAGCTTACCATTTTTTATTAAACCAGCCAATCTGGGTTCATCGGTGGGAATAAATAAGGTCATCGACAAAAAGCAATTTGAGCACGCTCTAAAAGACGCCTTTGAATACGACAACAAAATCCTGATCGAAGAATACATTGAAGGGCGAGAAATTGAATGTTCTGTTTTGGGAAACGATAATCCCATCGCATCTGTACCTGGAGAGGTCATACCTCAACATGAGTTCTATTCCTACGAAGCCAAATATATTGATGAGAACGGAGCTATTCTGGAAATTCCCGCCAGACTTCCGGAGCATATTATCAATGAAGTTCAAGATCTGGCTATTAAGACATTCAAAACGCTTTGCTGTGAGGGCATGGCTCGCGTGGACTTTTTTCTAAGAAATGGCACGGAAGTCATTGTAAACGAACTCAATACAATTCCGGGGTTTACCACGATTAGTATGTACCCTAAACTTTGGGAAGCGAGCGGAATTTCTTGCACGGAACTAATAGATAGACTAATTCAGCTTGCGCTGGAGAGATTTGAGAGGGAACAGAAGTTAAAAACATCTTTTGAGCTTTGACTCAACAACTTCGATAATACGATGCGAATCATCGCCGATGAGAATATCCCCTTTGTACGCGAAGCTTTTGCTGAATTGGGGGAAGTCGAAACCTTTGCCGGGCGCGCCATAAGTCCCGATGTTGTGCGTAATGCCGACATTCTTCTGGTGCGTTCGGTAACCAAAGTTAATTCCGAACTGCTGGAGGGAAGTTCTGTTCGCTTTGTAGCTACTGCTACTATTGGGACGGATCACATTGATGAACTCTATCTGCAGCGTCGCGGGATTGGTTTTGCCAGTGCAAAAGGTAGTAACGCTAACTCAGTGGCTGAATATGTTTTCGCTGCGCTGCTCAATCTGGCGGTTCGATACAACTGGAAGCTTGCGGAAAAAACACTCGGCGTCGTCGGAGTAGGAAATATTGGAAGCCGAGTAGTGCGAATAGCTCAGGGGTTGGGTATGGAGGTGTTGCAAAACGATCCGCCCCTGGCGCGGCAAACCGCTGACCCTCGATTTCTTCCCCTGGAAGCCCTGATGAACGCCGATATTCTCACCCTACATGTTCCTCTTACTTATGAGGGTGAGGATGCTACTTATCATCTTTTTGATGAGGCAAAATTCCGGCAAATGCAACCTGCAACGGTGCTATTTAACACTTCCCGGGGAGCAGTGGTGGACAATCAGGCACTCAAAGGAATTCTTGCTACTGGTCAACTTGCAGCAGTTGTGTTGGATGTGTGGGAGAATGAGCCACATATCGATGGCGAACTACTCCGTATGGTGACTATCGGCACTCCCCATATTGCTGGCTATTCTTTGGACGGCAAAGTTAACGGCACTCGAATGATTTATGAGGCGGTGTGCAATTTCCTGGGTGTGAAGCCGACCTGGAATCCCAGCGGGCAACTACCCCCTCCTAAAATTTCTGAAATACGAATCAATGGCAACGCGTTGAGAAGCGACGAGGAAGCTTTAAATACTGTCGTCCAGCAAGCATATCCAATCGAGAAAGACGATGCCCGATTACGCGCGATGCTAAAAATTCCTTCCGAACAATGGGGAACTTATTTTGACTCTTTGCGAAAAAACTACCCGGTTCGTCGAGAGTTTTTTAATATCAAGGTCAGGGTTAATAACTACTCTTCCAGCTTAATAAAAAAGTTGAAGGTTTTGGGATTTATGGCTGAGGAGTAAGTAATTTCGTCGTTGTAACTATTGAGCTCCTTTTTTGACAAAAAGTGGTCTAAAGGTTTTTATTCTGCTAACAAATATCTTAATTTTAGTGTACAATTTGTAAAAAGGGAAACTATTATGCCGATCGGTAAGGGATTAGAACAAGGGTGGCTTTCTGAAGAAGATATTCGGGAACTTTCTGCCAGAGCATTAGCTCAAATTCCCCTTCGCAACAAAAGAGTGCTGGCAATAATTCCTGATCATACTCGTACTGCCCCAGTAGATTTGTTTTTTAAACTGATCTATGAACTCATCGGCCATCAGACAAAGGCATTAGACTATTTAGTGGCTTTGGGAACGCATCCGGTGTTGAGCGAGGAGAAACTACTGGCACGGGTGGGGATCACTAAACAAGAATGGCAGGCAAAATACAAAAATGTCCATTTTTTTGCTCACCAGTGGGATCGCCCAGATGCTCTCACTACCATTGGTACTATCAGCGCTGATGAGATCGAGGAAATTTCTGGTTATTACGACCATATTTTCATCATTGGTCCCACGTTCCCTCATGAAGTAGTAGGATTTTCTGGGGGCAACAAATATTTTTTCCCGGGAATCGCCGGTGCAGAAATAATTGATTTCTTTCACTGGTTAGGAGCAGTGATCACCAACCTGAAAATCATTGGCAGAAAGTGGACTGCCACCCGAGCAGTAGTGGATCGAGCGGCACAGTTTATCGACCTGCCAAAACTTTGTTTTAGCTTGGTGGTGGGTGAGGATAAAAAGCTCGCTGGACTGTATATTGGTTCCCCAGAAGAAGCCTGGTCTGCTGCTGCAGATCTTTCGGAAAAATTGCATATCGAGTATAAAGACCATCCCTACCATTTGGTTTTGGGAATTGCTCCCACTATGTACGATGACATCTGGACTGCTGGCAAGGTGATGTACAAATCCGAGCCAATCGTTGCCGATGGGGGAGAGGTGGTAATTTACGCACCGCACATTTCGGAAATCTCCTATACCCACGGGAAGATTCTCGACGAGATCGGCTATCATGTGCGTGACTATTTCCTCAAGCAGATGGAAAAATTTCGCCATATTCCTCGCGCTGTACTGGCTCATTCAACTCATGTCCGTGGAATCGGCACTTTTGAAGATGGCATCGAAAAACCCAGGGTGCAGGTAACCTTGGCCACAGCTATCCCTGAAGAAAGATGCCGGCTACTGAATTTGGGCTATCGGAATCCCCGGTCTATTGAAATTGAAGAGTATTTGAATCGCGAAGAAGAAGGGATTTTGGTAATACCCCACGCCGGAGAAAAACTCTTTCGGTTGAGGAGCAATAAAGGTGAACAGTGAGTTACCACAGATATGAATTGTGGTAACTCTTTTGTTTGTAACTATCAGACATATCTTTGACAGGATTCACAAAATGAACAAGATGTTTTAATCCTGTTTATCCTGTCTAAATTTATTTTGAGTGGTTACAAATAATGATACAACTATCTACCCTGGCCGGCCAGGCTGATAACCAGCAACTGACACTATCCAAAATTGAGGTAAACTGAAAATGCCAACAGAACGACCGTTTATTGAAGATATCGGAAGGTATGATGGACAAGAAGTAACTATTTCAGGTTGGCTTTACAACAAACGCTCAAGTGGTAAAATTTGGTTCCTCCTTCTACGCGATGGTACAGGAATTTTGCAGTGTGTCGTGTCCAAAAAGGATGTGAATGAGAAAATTTTTCAGCTCTACGATGAGCTCACCTATGAATCTTCATTGAAGGTGAATGGGTTGGTTCATGCTGATAGACGAGCTCCTGGTGGATTTGAGCTTTGGGTAAATGATATCGAAGTTCTACAAATTGCTAAGGACTATCCTATTACGCCCAAGGAGCACGGGGTAGACTTTCTCATGGATCATCGCCATCTGTGGAGCAAAGCCTATTTAACCCAAAGTGGGCAGCTCTACATGGAAGCTGGTGCTATGGCATTTGGCAAAGTTTACTGCTTTGGACCAACCTTCCGCGCTGAAAAATCTAAAACTCGACGTCACCTCACCGAATTCTGGATGGTAGAACCAGAGGTAGCTTATGCTGATCTAAATGATATTATGGATTTAGCTGAAGAATTTGTGGAGTACATTGTGCAGCGGGTACTGGAGAATCGTAGCGAGCAATTGCGCACCATCGAACGCGATACTTCCATGCTGGAGAAGGTTCAACGGCCATTTCCACGTATTTCCTATGACCAGGCTGCTGCTATCTTGCGAGAGAAGGGTTTGGATTTTCAATATGGTGACGATTTCGGTGGGGCTGATGAAACCGCTATCTCGGAAAGCTTTGATCGCCCAGTTATGGTACATCGCTATCCAGCGGAGGTAAAGGCATTTTACATGAAGAATGATCCGCATGAACCCGAAAAAGCCCTCTGTGTGGATATGTTAGCTCCGGAGGGGTATGGGGAAATTATCGGTGGTGGTCAGCGTGAGGACGATTTGGAAATTCTTGAACAAAAGATCGCTAAGCACAATTTGCCCCAAGAAGCCTTCGAGTGGTATTTGGATTTGCGCCGTTATGGTACTGTGCCACATGCTGGTTTCGGCTTAGGCGTTGAGCGCACTGTAGCCTGGATTTGTGGACTGAAGCACGTCCGCGAAACTATCCCCTTTCCCCGATTAATGTATCGTATCTATCCCTAACGCAACATCCTTGTAACGGGAGCAGGCTTGAAGAATACAACAGTGGAAGAGTTGAAAGACGAAAAAGCCTCCTATGAATTTCCAGCCTTTAAAATTTTCCAAATTTTCTTTTGACTTTCATACTCACAAACATCGGATTCTTTTGGTTAACCCCTGGATTTATGATTTTGCAGCCTATGATTTCTGGATTAAACCGCTGGGTTTGCTCTATCTGGCCAGCTTGTTGCGGCAGTATGGGTTTGAGGTTATTTTGTTAGATTGTTTGGATCGCTTTGATCCCGAATATTTAGCATTTGTGGGGCCGCGTTATCAGAAGCAAAAACGATTTCATACTGGAAAATTCTATCGGGAGGTAATACCAAAGCCTTTTCCATTGCGTCATATACCGCGTCAATACGGACGATATGGTTGGCCAGTGGAGCTGGTGCAACGAAAATTGCGACAAATGCCCCAGCCAGATGCTATTTTGGTAACTTCGGTTATGACCTATTGGTATCCCGCAGCGAGGGATATGGTGCAGTTATTGCGAAGCATATTCCCGGGAGTGCCGATAATTCTGGGCGGAATCTATGCTACGCTTTGTCCTGAGCATGCCGAGCGAGTGGTTCAGCCAGATGTAGTAGTCAGCGGCGAAGGTGAGGTGTCAATTTTTCAGGTATTGCGCCAATTCATTCCCGATGTGCCATTACCCAAGATCGCCGATGGTCTTGATGCCAGACCAAATGCAGCCTATGATCTTTACCCCCAACTGGTAACAATGCCAATTCTCACCTCACGAGGTTGTCCCTATCGATGTAGTTTTTGTGCCTCATTCCTGGTGGCAAAAGGTTATCGTCGCCGTTCTCCAGAGAAAGTCGTAGATGAAATCGAATATTACTATCGCCATCATGGAGTGCGAAATTTTGCCTTTTATGATGATGCGCTTCTGCTACGCAAACACAAGCATATTATCCCAATTTTGGAAGGGATTATTTCTCGCAAAATCAGGGCAAATTTTCATACCCCCAATGGCTTGCATGCTCGCGAGATTGATGTGGAATTGGCGGATAAAATGTTCCGGGCAGGGGTTAAAACTATTCATTTGAGCTTCGAAACCGCTAATCCTCAACGTTTGCAAGACATGAACAGCAAAGTCACCCCTGATGATCTGAGAATGGCAACTGAAAATTTGGAACAAGTAGGATTTCAGCGTAAGCGAATCGAAGCCTATGTATTAGTTGGTTTGCCAGGACAACTTCTGGAAGAGATGGTAGAAAGCATGCTTGCAGTGCACCGCCTGGGGATCAAAATACGACTATCGGAATTTTCACCGATTCCCGGTACCAGAGAATGGGAACGTGCACTCCAGCTTGAAGAAATGCCAGAGGATGCTGATTTGCTACTCACTAACAATTCAGTTTATGCCATAAATCAAGGGACAGAGAAATTTCGACTGATCGAACAATTGCGATTCTTATCACGTATCTTGAACCAGGCTGTTGATTTGGGAATCAATCTGGCAAATGATTCGGCCCTGGCACAATCTATTAATCGTGGAATCAACCAATTGCTAAAATTGAAGTAGTTACTTATTCACTTCACCAATTATCTCCTCATTCTCCTAAATGTCGAATGGTGCCGATACTGCGAGGGACAACCAGATCGGCTTTTCTGGAACTTTCCTCTGGGGGGTACCGATATTCAACATCCATGACTTCCAGAAACTCCGAGGTGTAATCTTTCAAAATTCCACTGTATTCAACAATCCCTTTTTCTCTGGTCATTTCCAAAATTACCCTTTTGCCCAGATGTTTTTCCAGAAGCGGTTCAAATGAAGTCCCCAGAGTTCCCAATAACTGTTGCTTTATTTGAGAAATGTACTTGTCCTGAGTCGACAGAACAGCTCTTGCGGGAGTAGCCGTTTTCAGACGACCTAAGAATAGATTTAAAAACTCCATCACCGAGTCCCTTACTGTAGCAAAGAAATTTCTTACCTTGCGTTTCATTCGGCGCATAGTATTGGGATGGTATGTCTTTTCTAATGTTGTCTGTCGTGATTTTTTACCCTCTGGTGTTAATTCATCAAGATATCGCACAAGACACTGAATGTTAGGATACTCATTTTTGTAGAGAATGTAGCTGGTTTCGATATGACCATCTTTCTTGTCTAAATAGGGTGAATTGTACACTAATTCCAGGCCAGTGTTTTCCACCCGTAATTTTCCCCAGATTATTTTTCCGTCTTTTCGTTCTAAATTTACTAAGTCATTGGAAAAATCAAGTAGACATCTGTCTCGACTCCGCCTTCTAAAAAAAGCTCCTAAAATTGTGCACAGTATGATAAATACGACGGTTATTGCAAAGGTGTCAGGCATATTTTTCTCCTATCTTTAGCGACGGTTGATTGACTACAAACATTTTACTGCTTTGCGGTTTCCAGATTCCATTTGATCATTCGGAGGGGACGCCGTAGGCATAAAATGTTTGTAGAAGTGGGTCTTACCTCCGCCTCCGTTGAAGCAGATTTAGAAAACGTTGAGCATCTGACAGCATACTAACATTGTTGAACAACACATAGGTCAATTTCTCATTGTGGCGGCATTTTTCGTAGAGAATTTCAAGATCTTGTTCAGTGTAATGATACCTGTAGCCTCCCTTACCGTGCAGTCGGAAGTAGCAAATATTTCCAAAGACAGGCTCAGCTTGAAATGGATCCACGCCGTGAATCAGGTCTAACTCCTGACAAAGAACGGCGATTTCTGCTGGTTGCCAATGTCCGCGCGGCTCCCACACAAAGACGAAATCCTCATGGGGAATAGAGCTGAAAAAACTACGTAGGTTGCTTATATTTTCTTCAGATGGTTTG
>MZGM01000140.1:491-6307 GCA_002085035.1 Candidatus Zhuqueibacterota bacterium 4484_219 | reverse complement strand
AACGGCAGTGGCGAAAAGAAAAATTGCCCACATTCTGAAAGACTTCCCGCGCCACATAGTGTATCCTCCCTGTTTTGTTGAGATAGAGATAGGATTATTAACCCTATTTTGATACTTACAAAATAATATTCATTAAATGAAACGCAGGAAGTTAGCAAAAGGTTCTAATATTTTTTGTGCGATTGGAGATTGACCTATCTGCTGAAAATTCATAGCGCGGCGAAGCCACAAGCTATTGAAAGATGTAAAGATGAGTGCACTCTAAAAAGGTTCAAACCACAAATTCCACAAATTTTCACTAATTGTTTTTACTGCAATTATGAGTGTTTAATTTAGTGTAATTCGCCTGTCCGGCCAGGGTGAAATTAGTGGTTTTTAGACAGGCCTCAAAGATCAGATATCAAAATGGAAAATAATCCCAGATTCGGAAAATTCTGCTAAAGATTTTTTTAGCTTTTGCACTTGTGTCAAATAAGGTTTAGGTTTGACTCCATAAGTTTAAAAATTACATATCGGGGGTGTATCAAGAGGCATTTTTTACCGCAAAGTTCGCCAACCAGTTGCAAAGATCGCAAAGGGGTAATTATCTATTTATAAAAATGTTGCGTATTTTGTGCCCCCGCCCGATTCCATCGGCGTCTGGAGACGCCTCCTACAATCTGGTAGAATGGAGCACGGTTTCTGTGAAATTGCCATTTTTCAGCAGAATCTGGACAAGAGATAGAAAAATCTCTAGAGGGGTTTTTTTCCGAATCTGGGATAATACTATAAAAATGCTCGCGGGATGGGCAAATCTGCCATAGTTTTCAGCCCCGGCTCCGCTGCAATAACAATAGGGGCGACATTGATCAACATTGCCACTGCGGCCAGATCGCCAAAGATACCATCTTTAATGATTAAATGAACAGGGGGATCACCTTCAATAGTAATGGCGTCATGTGGGTTTTGAGCTCCAACGTACATGCGCAAATCCAGGGCGATTACCTCCTGACCATCTTTCCATCCGTGTCCAACGTTTTTAATTCCTGCCACCTGCCCCTTTTTCACTTTCAGATATGGAGTTATAAAATCTTCTTCTGCCACTACCGGATCAATGCTTTCTTCAATGGTGTCCAATTCCCAATGCAAAGCATAGGCGATCAATGCCACAGATTCCTTCATGCCGATATGTCCCAATTTTCCTGCATTGATCAAATTGTGGAATTCTTCTACCGTTAAACCAGTTCCCACCTTTTTCTGTAGTGATAACTGGCGTTTAGAAGCATCCACGTAGCGCTCAGCCGTTACCTTCCTGACGTTAGTACATACGCTGGTCATGGTAATAGCTAAAGTATCCATCACAAAGCCGGGGTTAACACCAGTTCCTAGCACAGTAACTTCATACTTTTTAGCTAATGTGTCCAACTGTCGGGTTAGCTCCGGATATTTCAGTTGAGGAAAGAGTAACTCTTCAGTAGAAGATACTACATTTGTTCCGGAAGCAATAATGGTTTCCAGTTGTGGAAATACTACATCAACGAATGATTGTGTGGTATGAAGCACTACATCCGGTTCCGTTTCTGCCAGGACTTTCTGGACGTCGGCAGAAACTTCTAAATTCAATTTTCGGTTTAGTCCTAATAGATCACCCAGGTCTGTCCCTACCTTGTCTTCGGCTACATCAACAGCTCCCACTAGCTCAAATCCATTTTTGTTCAATACCACCTTGGCACAGGATGTACCAATAGATCCCAACCCCAATTGTACGACTTTGATCTTTTTGGTGGTGTCCATTTTTTTCTTTCTTTTTGGTCTGGTGCAACAGAGCTACAAGTAATCGAATTATAAAATCAGCCATTTCTATTTGTTGGGCTTATGCTGTTGCAGATATTGTCGCAAAATTTCATAAACAGCAATGCCGTAGGCTACCGCTACATTTAACGATTGCTTGATACCATACATGGGGATTTGGACAGCCTGGTCTGCCATTGTCACTATGGCATCTGAAATTCCCTCCACTTCGTTGCCTATTACCAGGCAAAGTGGAAAGGTGAATTGAGTTTCATAGTACAGACTGCTGCAATCTGTGTGTTCAAGAGCAACGATGTGTATCTTTTGACTTTTTAGTTGCTGAATTACCTCAACAGCAGATTTTTGGTATTCCCATGGCACACTATGTTCTGCTCCCAGGGCGGTTTTAGAAATTTCATTACGTGGTGGTGTGCTACAAAAATAGGAAATCGTCCCTGGCGTTCAATTTCATCTAACCCCGGTCGGGTTTTGACAATTTCTTCAAAAGATAGTTTTCGCATCGAGTTCTTTTTACTCAGAGCAGCATTGTTTTTTATTTTGAATTTAACTGTTCAGGCTTTATTTTTTGACCGAATGGACCGTGTAAATCCTGTCAAAAAAACTGAATAGTTACTCATCGCTGTACCCGTCCTGAGACATTTCCGGATAGCAGTACCTCTATCTCTCGCACCGATACGTGATTGAAGTCACCGGGGAGAGTGTGCTTAAGACAGGAAGCAGCGACGGCAAAATCCAGTACTTCTTGGGGGTCGCGATTGTCCAACAGAGCGTAGATCAAACCGGCGGCGAAAGCATCACCCCCACCCACTCGATCGACTATGTGGATATTGTAGCGACGACTTGTGTAAAATTGTTTACCATCATAAAATACTCCAGACCAGATGTTATCTGATGCTGAAATGCTTTGTCTTAGGGTTATTGCTACCTTCTGGAATTTGAAGCGGTTAACCAATTCTTCAGCTACAGGTTGGTAAGCATCAGGGTTTAATTCTCCGGTGGTCACATCCACACCAGGGGCTTTAATGCCAAATACTTTTTCGGCGTCTTCTTCGTTACCGATGGCGATGTCTACAAAATCCATTAATTCCGTCATTACCCGATTGGCTTTGTCCGGTGACCATAGTTTTTTGCGATAGTTGAGGTCACAGCTAACAGTGAGGTTATTTTCTTTCGCTACTTTTACAGCCTTCAGGCATGTTTGCGCAGCCGAATCGCTGAGCGCAGGGGTAATGCCGGTGAAATGAAACCACGCTGCATTGGTAAATACTGTCTCCCAATCGATCATTTCGGGTGTAATTTGTGCAATTGCGGAATTACTGCGATCGTAGATTACTTTAGAAGCACGTTGGGAAGCACCGATCTCAAGGAAATAAATACCAATTCGGTCGCCACCGCGGAGGATGTAATCGGTTTTTACCCCAAAACGACGTAGCGCATTAACTGCGGCTTGTCCAATTTCATGATTTGGTAGACGGGTCACATAGTAGGAATCCAGACCATAATTAGCAAGCGAAATAGCCACATTAGCTTCGCCTCCTCCATAATTAACATCAAATTGTTGAGCCTGGACGATACGCTGGTACCCCGGTGGTGACAAACGTAGCATTATTTCACCAAATGTGACAACTTTTTTACTCATAGTTTTGTCCTTTTCTTATTAAGTAAGTCTGTTACTGTAATCAAATTCAATTTTACCATTTTTTCTGGTCAAAGTCAAGTATTATTTCACTTGATAAAGCAACAATTTTTCTTTACATTATTATCAATATCCGTTTCAATACTTGAAGCTATGGGGTATAAATAGAAAAATTTCTGAAACTTGAACCTACTGGATGAACGAGATATTGATAGACAATTACCTGATCTAGAAAAATTCATCTTGATTCTAACAAATAAATTTCTATATTTGGTAAAGTGGAAAAAGCAAATAAACCATCTAAGTTGGACTGGTTGAGGAAAGGAGAACCTATGTTTAATCCCATAAGGTTATTTTTGAGTTTTGTAATAATAATGATGTTGGTATGTTACAGCGTTGGGCACACTCAGCAATTCAAAATTGAACGAGAAATTAATTTTTTTGAGAGTGAGAAACGTCAAATTGAACCCTACTCGCCAACAGTCTATAATCGTGTGGATGGACTATTTTTAAGTATGGGGGTTCACTGGCGACCACGGGTTCTACGGGGGGCGAAATTTTCAGTTGATGCCGGTTATGGATTCAGTAGTAAGAAGTGGCGCTACAACGTGAGCTGGGAGAAAAAAATTCACTCCCTGTGTATTACTGCTGAGTATTTTGACCGTCTTGGTTGTAACGAGGCCTGGATAATGCACCCTTTGGAGAATACGTTCGCTGCTCTTCTTTTTAAAGAAGATTTTTTCGACTACTATCGCCTCCAAGGCTGGAAAATCTCCCTTTCCAAGCAGGTTAAAGAGTGGTTACTAATTAGAGGCATCTATCGTTCGGTCGAATATGATACAGTTGCCAAGCATGATGTGTGGAGTCTATTCGGCCGACATAAAAAGTTCCGTTCCAATCCCCCGGTGGCTAAAGGTACTGAGAACAAAATTCGGCTCGAGTTGGTGGCCGATTTCCTTGATAATCCTATCTATCCTATGAGCGGCTGGTACGGAGAGATAGCTTTAGAAAAAAGCGGAAAGTTTTTAAATGGCGATTTCGATTATGGTGGTATTTTTATTACCATGAAGTATTTCAGGCGGGTGTTGCAACAACATCGGTTGGTGCTATTAGGGCGTGCCGCAGTAGTCGAAAATCCGTTCGGTGAACAACATCTCATAGATTTAGGCGGGATTGCTACTCTACGAGGTTATCGCTACAAGGAATTTGCTAATGGTAGCCGAATGGTTATGATTTCAGCCAATTATTATCTCAACGGTGATTTACTACAAAAGTTGCCTCTCCAGTGGATTCCCCTTTACAGTAGTTTGGGGCTTATTCTATTTGCCGAAGTTGGTTCCGCCTGGTTTCCTGCTAATGCAGTACCTTGCGAAATTTCTGTCGCAGATCACCCCGACTGGAAAACCGATGTAGGGGTATCGCTTACGGTCTCCAGCGACTTTTTACGCTTTGATTTTGCCAAACGCTTGGACCGCCGGAGCGATACCTGGGCAATAACTGTGCGGGTATTGCCACGCTGGTAAAACCGAAAAAGGAGTTTCTATTTTGTATTCGATAATCCCAAAGTTATTCCCATACTACGTATTAGCAGTTTTTCTATTTGGAGCCCATGATGTCTCCAGTAAAATGCGGGTAAGTAATGCCACAGGATCCAAACTTGACACTACTTTTGTGATCAACGGAATTGAGCTGCAAGGTAATCGCCACACCAAATCGTACATCATCTTGCGGGAGTTAGGTTTTGTGCCTGGCGATACAGTAGCTCGGCAAGATTTGGAGAAAGCCAAGAAACGAATCGAAAATCTAAACCTTTTCAATCGAGTAACATTTTATTTAGATCAACAGACACTTCTTATTAATTTAACCGAGCGCTGGTACGTTTTTCCAATACCGATTTTATTTTGGAATGAACATGATTTCAAAAAATTATCGTATGGTATGGGGGTGTTTCATTACAATTTTCGTGGCCGAGCTGAACTGTTGGCGTTTTCCGGTTGGTGGGGGTTTAATCCCGGTTACTCCTTACAGTACGTCAATCGTTGGTTCGGAGGAAAACATAGATTTTATTCTGAAATCACTTTTTTTTCAAAGCGGGTTGACAGCAAAACTTTAGAATTTCCTGATTTGGAGGAAAGACATCGAGGGTTTTCACTGGTTCTTGGTAAACGCTGGGGGTTTTACACGTTTAGCGATTTGAGGCTTGAGTATGATGTTCTCTACACCAATTACCCCGATATAATGCTTTCCGGAACTGCACGTGATCATTTGCTTCGACTGCAGTTGCATTTTAAATACGACAGTCGGGATCTGTGGGAATACCCTCGACGTGGTATGAAGGCAGAATGGGCTTTTTCGCGATGCTCCCTCCAGAATTTCAGACATCCATATC
>MZGM01000140.1:0-466 GCA_002085035.1 Candidatus Zhuqueibacterota bacterium 4484_219 | reverse complement strand
GCTTGGATTTTGGCCACACGACTCGCTTGGGAACAGTCGTTTGGTAAGGTTGCTGTTTATGACCGTTTGTTTCTGGGATATGACCAGCGGGTACGAGGACACTTTCAGCATATCTGTGAAGGCGAAAATCGAAGTGTCTTCTCTCTGGAAACACGTTTTCCAGTTCTTAAAATACGCTATTTCGACTTGTACACTACTATTTTGGGCTCCTATCTGCATAATCTGCAGTTCGGTGTTTATGGTTCCCTGTTTTTTGATTCCGGCGCTACCTGGTTTCAGGACGAAAAAATTACACTTCGTCATTACAACTCTGGCTTTGGCGGAGGGTTAAATTTTCTTTTACCCTATTCCACAGTGTTACGTCTGGAATGGGCGTGGGATGAAAATCTTCATCCAGAGTTAATCTTTGATGGTAACGTTGCTTTTTAATTTTACCTTGAGATGAAGCTGCCATGGCAGCAGGGTC
>MZGM01000019.1 GCA_002085035.1 Candidatus Zhuqueibacterota bacterium 4484_219 | reverse complement strand
ACGAAGCTTTGAAAGATTTCAAAGAAATTATCCATCGGCCATATGGGATCATTTTAGTTACCGGTCCCACTGGCAGCGGCAAATCTACCACTTTGTATGCCGCTTTACGCCAACTAGATTCAAAAGAAAAAAATATCATTACCTTAGAAGACCCTGTTGAATATCACTTTGACCAAATTCGCCAATCACAGGTTAACCCTCGCATTGGCTTAACCTTTGCGACCGGTCTACGTGCCATTCTGCGCCAGGACCCGGACGTCATTATGGTGGGAGAAATTCGTGATAGTGAAACCGCTGATATTGCTGTCAAATCAGCCCTGACAGGACATCTGGTTTTCTCCACCTTGCACACTAATGATGCTGTCAGCGCATTGACTCGTCTTGCCGACATGGGAGTGGAGCCTTATTTAGTCTCATCTGCAGTGCAGGGAATTTTAGCACAGCGCCTGGCGCGTAGAGTGTGTCCTGATTGCAAAGTAAAATATCAACCAGATGTCAAGCTATTGAAAGGATTAGGTATTAACATAGAGAACTCGAAGTTAACTTTTTACCGGGGCAAGGGCTGTCGTCGCTGCAAAAACACTGGCTTCCGGGGTAGAATCGCTATTTTTGAGTTCCTAAAAATGGATGATCAATTACGTCGTTTAGTCGTGGAGGGAAAATCGGCAATGGAAATCAAAAATGAAGCAATTCGCCGGGGAATGATTACTTTGTTAAAAGATGGCATACGTAAAACACTAAAGGGCCTTACTACTATCGAAGAAGTGCTGCGAATAACTCAACTCTAAGTTACAAAATGATTTGGTAACCGATCGAATAGAAGAAATTAAATAAGGAAAATTAACCTATGATGGAATTAAAACCAACCATTCTTGTGGTCGATGATGAAGAAGATTTTCTGAATGTAGTTAAGGATATGATTAAAAAATGGGATTACGATGTAGACGGTGCTTTAACTGGTTACGAGGCTTTGCAGCGAATGAGCCTTTATCATTATGACCTGGTACTACTGGACATAATTATGCCCTTAATTGACGGACTGGAGACATTAAAACGCATCCGGAAAATTACTCGGGAAGTTCCTGTGATCGTACTTACTGGTGATGGTCGTATTGATACTGCGGTGGAAGCCATGAAAATTGGTGCCCACGACTATATTACCAAGCCTATAGATTGGAACAGATTAAAAATTGCAGTTAAAAACGCAATTAGTATCCGTAACTTACGCAAGGAGATATCTCAATTAAAAACACAATTACGTAATAAAGATGGTTATTCTAACATTATTGGGCACAGTGCAAAAATGTGCGAAGTGTATCAGGCTCTGGAGCGTGTTATCGATTCCGATGTGACAGTAATAATCCGCGGGGAAAGTGGCACTGGCAAGGAATTGCTGGCTCGAGCTATTCATTTCAACGGTCCCCGACGTGATCACCCTTTTGTGGTTGTCAATTGCGCTGCTATCCCTGAATCCCTATTGGAAAGTGAGCTATTTGGCCACGAAAAGGGCTCTTTCACCGGTGCCATCGCCAAACGGATTGGCAAATTTGAACAGGCTCATAAAGGCACTATTTTTCTGGATGAAATCGGCGAGATGAGCAAACCTACTCAGGCAAAAATTTTGCGAGTGCTGCAAGAGAAACGATTTGAACGAATTGGCGGTACTCAGTCAGTCGAAGTGGATGTACGAGTAATTTCAGCAACTAATAAAAACCTGGAAGAAGAAGTCCGTCGTGGTAATTTTCGCGAGGATTTGTACTACCGTATCAGTGTTTACCCCATCACCTTACCGCCGCTACGCGAACGTAAAGAGGACATCCCCGAACTGGTAGCTTATTTTCTCGATAAATTCAATCGCAAATTGAAACGCCGCATCCGTTCAGTATCAGACCGTGCACTGGAGTGTTTTTTAAATTACAAATGGCCAGGAAATATTCGAGAATTGGAAAATATCCTTGAACGATCCATGTTAAATTGTACGGGAGATACTTTATTGCCAGAACATTTACCTATTACACTTACTGCCTTCAATTCTCCTGCTCTTGCAAATGGTTTCGCTGTAGATTTTACTAAGGCCATTGCTCTGGCTCGGGAAATCCCTACCTGGGAAGAAGTGGAACGCGAGGTGTGCCGTCTGGCACTAAAACTAACTAATAGTAATATCTCCGAAGCAGCTCTTCGCCTCCAAATTGGGCGAACTACTCTTTACCGTAAGCTTAAAAAATACAACATCAGAGTTCACTAACAATGATAAGGGCATCACTTCGGAGTTGACAGTCCCGGTGTATTAAACAATGTCACAGAATTATGCCTAACTTCTACTATCGTGCGATTAATAACTTTGGTCAAATTGTCGAGGACGTTTTAGAAGCTCCTAATCTTGGTGTCGTTACCGAAAGGTTGGATAACTGGGGATTGACCCCTCTCCAAATTCGCGAACATAAACCCATCCAAAGCTCTTTCCTAAAAAAACTCAATGAAAAGAAAATCAAATCCGATGAGATCGTTCTTTTCACCAAACAGTTGACTACGCTATTGAAAGCTGGAGTTCCTTTGCTTTCCGCCCTAGAAGCTCTGGTGGAGCAGGCCAGCAACAGTAAACTGCGCAGTATCATTCAGGATATTTACATTAGTGTCGAAAGTGGTAACAGTTTCTCAGATGCCCTGGACAAGCATCGAGATGTTTTTCCTAAACTCTACGCAAGTTCCGTACGGGCAGGAGAAATGAGCGGTTCATTAGACGAGGTATTGGAACGTATGGCAACCATGCTGACCTACGAGAAAGAAACCCGTGATAAAATTAAGTCTGCCATGCGGTATCCCATCATCGTAGTATGTGCTCTGGTACTTGCTTTTGTCATTTTAATCTTGATGGTAATACCTAAATTTGCTGCCATGTTTCAGCAATTGGGTGCTACCCTTCCCTTGCCTACTCGTGTTCTAATTGCAATTAACGACCTGTTCCAAAATTACGGCATTTTTATTTTCAGTGCAGTTGTTGTGTTATTTCTTGCTTTCAAACGCTACACCAAAACTCCCAAGGGGCACTTCCAATGGGACAAAATCAAATTGAGATTACCCTTGTTCGGCCCACTAATATTGAAAAATTCTCTTTCCCGTTTCGCTAAGATGTTCGAGACTCTCAATCGTAGTGGTTTGCCTATTCTGGAAACCCTGGGGATTGTCGCTGAAACAGTGGGCAATTTGGCGGTAGGAGAAGAAATACGCAAGATTAGCCTGGGGGTTCAGAAAGGAGAAGGACTCGCTCGGCCATTGCGCCGCAGTGAACTTTTTCCTCCCATGGTGGTAAGGATGATCGCTATTGGTGAGCAATCTGGATCATTAGATAGTATGTTAGAAAATATCTCCCGCCACTATGACATCGAAGTCGATTATGCCATCAAGAAAATGACTTCGATGATTGAACCTCTACTAACAGTAGTAATTGGCTTGTTCGTTGCATTTTTGGCCATCTCAATCTTTATGCCGATGTGGAACATCATGGGGCTGATTCACTAACGACGGCCAGATGGAGTAATCCACCATCAACAAAAAACCCATTACTCAACACCAGTACACCATCTCCGGGCACGAGAGCAATGCTCAAGAAAATACCTGCATTAGTTGTTGATCTGGCTTTCGAGTAAAATACGCTGCTCTTCTGCCAACTCTTCAGCTTTTCTCAAATTTCCATCACGTATCGCCTGGGCGATTCTGCGCTCTAATTGCTTGACACGACTTTCGACATTGTCACGCTTTTCGTGACGAAAAAGTTCTAATTGTTTCATGGATACTCGCTTGGGCATAGCTTTTCACCGGCCTTTAATGGCATTTACTTTCGGTTCTGTGTTTCTTCTTTTACTGGCTTTGACTTAAGATCTTTCACCTTATTAAGAATTTCGGGAATAAGGTCGATTACCTTACCTAAACCAAATTCTCTTTTCGGAGCGAGGGTCAACAGTTGAGCCTTACCTTCGGTAATCACAATAAAAGCCACTGGTTCAATGGAGGCTCCCCCTCCTATCCCGGAGCCTTCTCCCCCAGCCGTTTTCTCATCAGCTTTGGAACCACCACCTCCGCCGCCAAACCCAACCGAAACCTTAGAAACTGGAATCACTACAGAATCTCCTGCCTCAATCGGTTCCCCTACTACGGTCTCAGTTTTTATCATCTCTCGCAATTCAGCTAATAGATTCTTAATCATATTAGTAATATCCATAACTTTTCTCCTTCCCAGAAAGTTACAAGTTAAAAGAAACTAAATATTAAAGGTACCAAAACCTTCTTTTATTTACGAATCGTTTCTCCAACTCGGTCTTGAGATAAACAAAAGCCTCCTCAACAGAGTCGGCAAACTTGAAAAGAGCCACATCATCACGGCTAATAGTTCCCCACTTAATCATATTGTCGAAATTCAAAACCTCGTGCCAGTATTCATTCCCATATAAAACAATTGGAACTTGCTTTTGCAGTTTTTGAGTTTGAATAAGGGTAAGAACTTCAAAAAACTCGTCCAAAGTTCCAAACCCACCAGGAAAAACTATTAGCGCCTTAGCCAGGTATATGAACCAGAATTTCCGCATGAAAAAATAATGGAATTCAAAAGATAGTTTGCTTGAGATAAACGGATTGGGATACTGTTCCATTGGTAAACTAATATTAAATCCAATTGATTGTCCGCCAGCTTCTTGGGCTCCTCGATTGGCAGCTTCCATTATGCCTGGGCCACCTCCGGAACAAATAACAAAACGTTGCCCATTAGCCAAACTCTGCGACCATTCTGTTAAACGTTTAGCCAATTCACGGGCTTCCTCATAATATTGAGCCAGCCGATACTGATAGAGGAGTGCCCGTGGCTTCTCATCTGCTTTATCCTCTTCTGGAAATGACTGGGGCACTGATTCACTATCCTCCTTCTCTTGTAACTGCAAGTCCGCTAATTTTGGAGCTCTTGCTGAACCGAAAAAAACAATCGTATCACGGATTTTACAGCGTCGTAGTCGACGTAGCGGTTCTAAATATTCCGCCAGAATACGAATGACCCGCGCATCTGAACTGTGGAGAAAATCAAGATTTTCATATGCCTTGGGAAACATTGTACTATCTCCAATCTTTCTCATCAAAACCACCTTTTTTTCAAATTGATTCTTGAAACCAGATACTGAAAAATTCTTGCCACAATCAATCCACAACACACCCCCCAAAAAGCACCGGCAATTACATCAAAAGGATAATGCACCCCCACATAGACTCGTGAATAAGCAATAAGACTTGCAAAACCATAAAAGAAATAACAGTATCGTTGATAAAAATAAGAAAATAGTGTGGCAGTAGCAAATATATTTACCGCGTGTGAGGAAGGAAAAGAAAAAGAACCAGAGCAGCTCACTAATAGCCGTACATCTGCCAATGCATTGCAAGGTCGAATGCGCCCAACCAAAGGCTTAATAACAAAGCTACTAGTTTGATCACTTAGCAGTATCGTAAAAATTATCAAAACGGCCACAAGCCTGCCGGTCTTCTTACCAAATACAATTAAAGCAAGCCAAATAAGCAAAATTGGTATTTTCCAGTGGTTTAAATCAGTAACCCATGGCATGATGAGATCAAAGAGGGGATTGGCCAGAGTGTGGTTAATAAGAGAAAACAACCAAACATCAATTTGAACAAGTAAATGAACCATCGTCTCTCCGTTAAATAAAATCAACCTGTAAACTATATACGAAAATTTAACCAAAAATTCAAGGGATTTATTCATCACAAATCAAAATATTGTTCAATTTGATATCTTAGTTTCAAAAATGTATTGACTGTTTTAAAAAATTATATTAGATTTAGCTTTGTCATAGTACCCAGATTAAATGGTGTTGACTTTTTAAAAATGAACTGTTATATTTTCAAATATCAATTCTGTTTTTAAGGGAGCGAGATTCAAAACTGGAGGTTGTTGTATGGTTCAAGCATCAAGTACCCGTAGCGGTATGGTTCTTGATATTGACAACGAGCTGTACTCTGTTGTTGAGGTACAACATATTAAACCTGGTAAAGGAGGTGCATTCAGCCGCCTCAAACTCAAAAATTTAAAAACAGGCCGAGTAGTAGAAAAATCCTTCCGCGCTGAAGAAAAATTAGCTGACGTACGCATTGAACGTAAGCCTATGCAATATCTTTACTACTCTGAAAATCAATATTTTTTTATGGACACCGAAACCTTTGAACAGATTGCTGTGGACGCAGAAATTGTTAAGGATGTGGTCTTGTACCTGAAAGAAGGGGATAATGTAGATATCCTCTTTCGCGAGCATGTGCCTGTAAGCATCGAACTACCATTCTTCGTGGAACTGAAGGTAATCCAAACCGACCCCGGTGTTCGTGGCGACACTGCATCAGGGGGTACAAAACCAGCAACTCTGGAAACTGGAGCGGTAGTACAGGTCCCCCTATTTATTGAAGAGGGTGATGTTCTAAAAATTGACACAAGGACAGGGGAGTACATCGAGAGAGTATAGCCTTTCACCTTAGATGGAGGAAGTAATGAAAGATACTGAAATTCGCAAATTAGTAAAAATTGTTGAAGAAAGCAATATAGCCGAACTCGAAATTTCCAAATGGGGGAAAAAAATCCGAATCATCAAATCTTACGCCAGTAATGACCGCCATCCAACAATAGTCCATTCAGTTTCTCAACCTATCATCAAGGAGCCCTCGGCTTCGACAATCTCTGAATCAACAGAAAAACCATCAATTCCTGAATTACTCTCAGAGGAATCACCCGCGCCCTCTAAAGAGGAAAACTGCGTAGAAATCCGTTCTCCAATGGTTGGTACTTTCTACCGTGCTCCCTCTCCGGAGGCTGACCCCTATGTTGAACTAAATGACCATATTACTCCTGGCAAAGTATTGTGCATCATTGAAGCGATGAAACTGATGAACGAAATTGAAGCAGAAATAAGTGGCACAATCGTAGAAATACTAGTGGATAATGGCCAGCCAGTAGAGTACAACCAGCCGCTGTTTAGAGTACTTCCGGACAAATCATAACGCAAATGAAAACGTCAAATATCAAAATGGTATTAGATAGGAGACCTTGGTGTTTAATAAAATTCTAATAGCTAATCGCGGCGAGATTGCGTTACGTATAATTCGCGCTTGCAAAGAATTAGGTATTAAAACGGTAGCAGTTTACTCTCAAGCCGATGTAGATTCGCTCCATGTTCGCTTTGCTGATGAAGCAGTGTGCATAGGGCCTCCGCCCAGTAGCGAAAGTTATTTAAATATCCCTCGTTTAATTAGCGCTGCCGAAATCACCAATGCAGAAGCTATTCATCCAGGGTATGGTTTTCTGGCAGAGAATTCACGTTTTGCAGAAATCAGCCAATCGTGCAATATTCGTTTCATCGGACCCTCTCCAGAAGTAATCGATAAAATGGGCAATAAATCGTTAGCCAAAGAGACTATGCGGAAGGCCGGAATCCCGGTCATTCCTGGAAGTGAGGGAGTCATCAAAACAGTCTCTGAAGCTAAGGAAATTGCCAAAACAATTGGCTATCCGGTAATTTTGAAAGCGTCTGCGGGTGGGGGGGGTAAAGGCATGCGGATAGTACAAGACGAAGAGCAGCTGGAGAATGCCTTTGAGACAGCACAAACCGAAGCCACCGCCGCCTTCGGTAACGGCGACCTTTATTTAGAAAAGTTCTTCGTCCATCCGCGCCATATCGAAATCCAGATTCTGGGGGATGATTATGGCAACGTTATTGCTTTAGGGGAAAGAGAATGCTCCATCCAGCGTAAACACCAAAAATTGATCGAAGAAGCTCCTTCACCAGCAATTAATCAACAATTGCGCGACCGCATCTGCGCCGCAGCTCTGAAAGGTGCTAAAGCAGTAGGGTACACCAGTGCCGGCACCATCGAATTCCTCCTGGATACAGATGGCAATTTCTATTTCATGGAAGTCAACACTCGTATTCAGGTAGAACACCCGGTTACGGAGATGGTAATTGGTTTAGACTTGGTAAAGGAGCAGATTCGACTTGCGGCAAAAGGGAAATTAGATTCAATAAACTACAAAATGCGCGGTCATGCCATCGAATGTCGGATCAACGCCGAGAACCCGACAAAAAATTTTATGCCTTCACCCGGAACAATTACCTATTTTCATATTCCCGGAGGCCCCGGGGTTCGTGTTGATACTCATGCTTACGCCCAATACGTAATCCCCCCTTATTACGATTCCCTATTAGCTAAAGTGATCATTCATGGCCGCACACGAGAAGAGGCTCTGCGACGTCTACAACGTGCCTTAGAAGAGTTCGTCATCGAAGGTGTTCAAACTACTATTCCCTTTCACCTCAAGGTCTTAGAGGACGAGCGTTTTCGTAACGGCGAATACGATATTAACTTTCTTGAATCCTTTGAACTAAGCAGTTAGATTTTTTAATTAAATGGCCAGGTGCAAATTTTAACATCTTGAATGGGTCGTATAATCTTAACCGGAGGAGTTTGATCCATGGATATCCCT
The DNA here is from genome assembly GCA_002085035.1 of Candidatus Zhuqueibacterota bacterium 4484_219. Classification (GTDB taxonomy): domain Bacteria; phylum Zhuqueibacterota; class JdFR-76; order JdFR-76; family 4484-219; genus 4484-219. Next base: position 2,136 of record MZGM01000019.1, on the reverse strand, counting down.
GAGGATCTTCATTACACTGAAGAACACGAGTGGATTTATGTTGAGGATGACATAGCGATTGTTGGCATCACCGATTACGCTCAAAGCGAGCTTGGCGATGTGGTTTTCGTGGAATTACCTCAACTTGGTGACCATGTCCAGCAAATGGAACCCTTTGGAACTATTGAAGCCGTGAAAACAGTAGCCGATTTGTTCGCTCCGGTTTCAGGTGAAGTAATTGAAGTAAATAATTTGCTGGAAGAAAATCCCCAACTTATTAACCAAGATCCCTATGGGGATGGTTGGCTTATTAAAGTCAAAATTTTTGATCTTTCAGAATTGGATAATCTTCTCTCTCCCAAAGAATATCGCAGGTTGTTAGAGTGAACCAGCTGGTTAAAGTTAATTTGTTCTAACTTAGTTAAGCCTGGGAGCACCACCATGCCTTTCATTCCCCATACTGAAATAGAACAGGGGGAAATGTTAAACACCATAGGGGTAGAAAATTTTGAACAACTTTTGGAACCTATCCCTATCTCAGCAAGATTACCGGGTAAGCTCAAACTGCCAAAACCATTATCAGAATTAGAAACTTTTCAATTAGTTCGTCAGTTGTCCCAAAACAATATTTCGGTAAATGATTACATTTGTTTTTTAGGGGGTGGTGCTTATGACCATTACATTCCTGCCGCAGTAGATCACATCCTCGCTCGCCCTGAATTTTATACTGCATACACTCCCTACCAACCAGAAGTAAGTCAAGGCACCCTACAGGCGATTTATGAGTATCAATCATTAATCTGCAATCTGACCGGTATGGATGTTACTAACGCCTCCATGTACGATGGAGGTTCGGCATTAGCCGAAGCAGCCCTTTTAGCACATAGGGTTAAAAATCGCCAACAAATCGCTGTTTCTATGGGAGTCAATCCCTTTTATCGGCAGATCATTAGAACCTATTGTAAGGGTCAAAATATTCAAATAGATGAGATCCCTATAGACACAACTGGTGGCACAAATTTAACCCACCTTAAGCAAATTGTTTCCGATCAAACTGCTGCTGTGATCTTGCAACATCCAAATTTCTTCGGATGCTTAGAAGAAGTTTTTGAGATCGAAAAAATGATTCACCAAGTGGGTGCTCTTTACATTACTTGCGTGGATCCAATCTCTCTGGGCTTGCTTACACCCCCGGGGGAATACAATGCCGACATCGTTATCGGAGAAGGACAAGTTCTGGGAAATGCTTTAGCCTTCGGAGGGCCGTATTTGGGGATTTTTTCCACCAAACGAGAATTTATCCGCAAAATTCCTGGGCGTTTGATTGGTCAAACGGTCGACTCGAAAGGCCGCCGAGGCTTCGTAATGACCCTTCAAACTCGGGAACAGCACATCCGCAGGGAAAAAGCTACTTCAAACATCTGCACTAACCAAACTCTGAACGCCTTAGCAGCCACGGTGTACCTCTCGCTATTAGGAAAAGAAGGCCTTCGCGAGGTAGCAAACCAGTGTCTCCAAAAAAGTCACTATTTGGCCGAAGGTTTGCAATCCATTCCTGGTTGCAAATTAAAATTTTCCCGACCCTTTTTCAAAGAGTTTGCCATAGAAATTACCATACCAGCAAAATCATTCCTTGAGACCTTGAAAAGCGAACGAATATTAGCGGGTATTGACTTGCAAAAATTTAACCTCGAATTAGAAAACACCATCTTGATAGCCGTCACCGAAAAACGCTCCCAGCAAGAAATGGATACCTATCTCCAAGTTGCAAGCCAAATATTCCAGAAATAATCGTACCTCTCCTTCCGTTAGTGTGTTGCAGTACAAATCATATTTTTTCTCGAAAGAAGTAGTAGCCCGTACGTTCCAATAGATACAATATGTAGTATATTGCTTTAGCAACAACTCAACATCAGGTGAGACCGTTGAAATTTCTCTTGACATTAATTTTTTCAAATGCTATATTATTTTTGCTTCTATTTAACATTATAGACTCAATCATTCAAAACAAGGAATTATAATATGGGCAAAACCTCAAATATAGCAAAGAGTGTCAAGTTGCATTTGACTCAAAATGCACTTCGAGTTTTGGAACGACGTTACTTGATGCGTGACGATAAAGGCAATGTTATCGAAACGCCAGAAGAACTGTTTTGG
>MZGM01000018.1 GCA_002085035.1 Candidatus Zhuqueibacterota bacterium 4484_219 | reverse complement strand
TGGCTTGAGATTTAAAATTACCGTGCAAGTTGAGCCGGAAATTGAGTTAAAAAATTACAAAGGCCTACGTGTGGTCAAAGAGGTTCAACAAGTAACTGAAGAGGATGTGGAGGAGGCAATAGCTGCACTTCGGGAGCGGTACGCAACTGTCCGAACCGTGAAAGGAGAGGCTCAAAAAGGGCACTTTGTTCTAGCCGATTTCCAGGAATTAGACGAAGCCGGGCTGCCGATTGTTGGACACAAGTGGGAAAACCGCTATGTGCAGATTGGAAGCGGAGATTTTGGAGAGCAGTTTGATGAGCAAATGGTAGGTGTGAAGAAAAATGAAGAACGGCAGGTAGTGATGTCTTTCGACAAAGGACAGGGGTCTTCTGATTCACAGTTTTTTCGAGTGAAAGTCAAAAAGATCGAGGAGAAAAATCTTCCTGAGCTTAATGATGAATGGGCAGAAGAAATAGGCGATTACAAAGATATGCAAGAACTGCGGGAAGCTATTCGCAAAAATTTGGAGCGTCAGTTTGAGCGCGAAGCAGAAGAAAGAATGCGCCAAAATTTGATAGATGAACTAATCAGAAGCAATCCTTTTGATATTGCACCTAAAATGATCGAGAATTATTTAGATTATTACATCGAGGACTTGCGTAAAAAATTGGGACGTCCATTCCGGGAGGATGAGGTGCGTGAAGAATATCGGTCAGATGCAATACGTGCCCTAAAGTGGTATCTACTGAAGAAGAAGATTGCGGAGGTGGAAAATCTTACAGTAAGCGATGCCGAACTGGATCAGGTTATTGAGGAGTTCGCAAAGGTGCATAATCAACCTATCCATAAGGTACGACGATATTATCAGCAGGACGATCGTCTCGACATGCTCAGGGAAGATATTTTGGAAAACAAGGTGTTTGATATTCTTCTGAAATCTGCTGATCTGAAACAGGTCAAATTGTCGGGGCGGAAACCAGAGTTAGTGACACAATGAGGAAATATTTTTGTTGGGTTACAGATGAATTTAAACCTTAAGTGGAGAAAGTGATATGGGACTTGTACCAATAGTTGTTGAACAGACGAGTCGTGGAGAGCGGGCATACGACATTTTTTCTCGACTGCTAAAAGAGCGGATTATTTTCATCGGTTCACCTATAGATGATACCATAGCCAGTCTGGTCATTGCCCAAATGCTATTTTTAGAAGCAGAAGATCCCGATAAGGATATTTATCTTTATTTGAACACACCCGGGGGGTATATTTCTGCAGGTTTGGCTATTTATGATACTATGCAATATATTAAACCTGACATAGCCACTATTTGTATGGGGCAAGCCTCCAGTATGGGAGCTGTATTACTTGCTGCAGGAACGAAAGGGAAACGCTCTGCATTACCTCATGCCCGTATTATGATCCATCAGCCTTTAGGCGGAGTGGAGGGAATGGCCTCCGATATCGAAATTCATGCTCGTGAAATCTTGACTCTGAGAGAGAAAGTAAATGAAATTTTGTCCTCTCATACTGGTCAACCTGTGGAAAAAATTGCGAAAGACACTGACCGTAACTTTTTTATGTCACCTGAAGATGCCAAGAAATACGGTATCATCGATGAGGTTTTAGTTAGAAAAGAGTCCCTCAAGAAAAAGAAAACCCAATCTTGATTTAGGAGAGATTTATGCAAGAATATGAACGTCGCGAAAAGATTTATATTTGTTCCTTTTGTGGGAAAAACTCTACCCAGGTGGAAGCTATTATTACCGGCCCCGGGGTGTTTATTTGTAATGAGTGTGTGCAAAGTGCGATGGAAATCCTTCGCTCCAATTTAGTAGAGCGTACGGCTGGAAGTAGACATTCTCTTCCTACTCCGACTCAGATCAAGAAAAAGTTAGATGAATATGTGATTGGACAGGAGCATGCTAAAAAGACCTTAGCGGTAGCCGTTTACAATCACTACAAACGGATAACCTCACAGCATCTTTATGGGGACAACGAAATAGAAAAAAGTAACATTTTACTGATTGGGCCTACCGGTACAGGTAAAACTCTGCTGGCTCAAACCTTAGCTCGGTTTCTTCAAGTTCCATTTACTATTGCTGATGCTACTACTCTGACCGAAGCTGGATATGTAGGCGAAGATGTGGAAAATATTCTGGTCCGGCTTTTACAAGCGGCTAATTATGATGTTGAGGAAGCAGAACGGGGGATTATTTACATTGATGAAATTGATAAAATTGCTCGTAAGGGTGGTAACCCTTCCATTACTCGTGACGTTTCAGGAGAAGGGGTGCAACAAGCCTTACTTAAAATATTAGAAGGTTCTATTGCCTCTGTTCCACCCAAGGGGGGTCGCAAACATCCTGAACAGAGCTTAATCAATATTAATACTAAAAATATTCTGTTCATCTGTGGAGGAGCTTTTGATGGATTGGAAGAGATTATTGCAGCTCGGTTAAGTAAGAATACAATCGGCTTTGGTGCCGATATCAAGTCCAAAAAGCAGAGGAGAATTGGTGAATTGCTACGCAAGGTGGAACCGGAAGACTTGCTTAAATTCGGGTTGATTCCTGAAATGGTGGGCCGTTTGCATAATATTAGCGCTCTGGATGAACTGGATGAGAAGGCTCTTATGGCTATTCTTACTAAGCCCAAAAACGCTATTACTAAGCAGTACAAACGCTTGTTCGAACTGGAAGGAGTAGAGTTGCATTTTGAAAAAGAAGCCCTCCAGAGTGTTATCCAGGTTGCTATGAAACGCGGTACCGGTGCACGAGGGTTAAGGTCTGTAATGGAAGAGGCTATGCTGGACATTATGTTCTCCCTGCCGTCTCAGCGCAATGTAAAAGAATGTATTATTACTAAAGAAGTTATTACGAAGAAGAAACCTCCGATTTACAAGACGATTGAAGGAGTGAAGAAAAGTGCTTAGTTCCTATAATTTAGAATTACCAAAACAAACAAAATTGGTGTACCCAGGAAATGGAAAAAGTAATTCGTGATGATATTATAATTGAAGTTCATGAGAAACTACCGGTACTTCCATTAAAGGAGACGGTAGTTTTTCCATATATGATCTATCCCCTGCTGGTGGGACGTGAGCCTTCGATGAAGGCCCTCCAAGAAGCACTGATGAATGACAAGCTTATCTTGCTTGTGGCCCAAAAGGATGTTTTGAACGAGAGCCCAGGGCCTAAGGATCTCTATCGTGTTGGTGTTGTGGCGCGAATTTTACAAATATTAAGATTACCTAATGGGTTGGTAAAGGTTTTGGTAGAAGGGCTTGTACGTGTGCGCGTTGTGCGCTATTCGACCACTTCAGATTTCCTTTGTGCTCGCGTCGAGGTTATACCCGAAACTTTCCGGCTAACTCCTGAAATTCAGGCCGGGGTGAGGCATGTGGTATCATTGTTTAAGGAATACGTGTTGCTCAATCGAGAACTCCCTGACGAACTTCTGCTGTCTGTAGAAAATGTAGATAACCCACGGCGTGTTGCTGATTTTGTTGCTGCTCATGTAACTAAGCACCTGAAAGAAAAACAGCGCATCCTCGAAGCAAGTTCTATTAAAGAAGAGCTTTTTGAGTTAGCTAAATTGTTGAACTCGGAAAAGGAAATTTTACAGATCGAACGTAATATTGAAGATCAGGTGCGTGACCGTCTGCAAAAATCCCAGCGTAATTTTTATCTCCAGGAACAACTTCGGGTGATAAAACAAGAACTGGGAGAAGAGGAAGAACCCGGTGGCGAATTTCAGCTTTTGGAAGAGAAGATTCTAAAAGCAAATATGCCAAAGGAAGCACACGAAAAGGCACTCGAAGAACTGGAAAAACTGCGTTTTACCCCATCGGTATCACCAGAATATACGGTGATTCGTAACTATTTAGATTGGCTTGTGGCGATGCCGTGGCGTAAGCGCACCAAAGACAATCTTAATTTGAAAGTAGCACAACGCATCTTAGATGAAGATCATTATGGTTTGGAAAAGCCTAAAGAGCGCATTTTGGAACACCTGGCTGTGATGAAATTAGTGAAGAAATTAAAAGGTCCCATCTTATGTTTGGTGGGACCACCAGGTGTAGGGAAAACTTCACTCGGCAGATCAATTGCACGTACTCTTGGACGTAAGTTTGTACGAGTATCTTTAGGTGGAATACGTGATGAAGCAGAAATTCGGGGTCATCGGCGCACCTATATTGGTTCAATGCCTGGTCGAATTGTTCAATCGATAAAAAAGGCAGGAACAAAGAATCCGGTTTTTTTGCTCGATGAAGTGGATAAGATGAGTGTGGATTTCCGAGGTGATCCCTCAGCAGCGTTGCTGGAAGTATTAGACCCCGAACAAAACAAATCTTTCAGCGACCATTACCTGGAGGTGGAATTTGACCTTTCTGAGGTAATGTTTATTACTACAGCTAATGTGCGCCATAACATTCCCGAACCGCTATTAGATCGCATGGAAGTAATCGAACTACCTGGCTACATGGAATATGATAAGCTGGAAATTGCCAAGCAATTCCTAATTCCTAAACAATTACGTGAGAATGGACTTTCGGCTGAAAATCTTCAATTTTCTGATCAAAGTATTTTGAAAATTATCCGCCAGTACACTCGAGAAGCCGGTGTTCGCAATCTGGAACGAAATATCTCTAATGTTTGTCGTAAGGTGGCACGAAAGATTGTTAGCAATCCCAAAGTGCAAGTTTACAGTATTAACACTCGTAATTTAGAAAATTTCTTGGGGGTCCCTAAGTACACCGAGAAAATGATAGAAGGTGAAGACTTGTTAGGCAGTGCCACCGGTTTAGCATGGACGGAATTTGGTGGTGACCTGTTGATGATTGAAGTGACTCTAATGCAGGGCAAGGGGACGCTTACCCTGACCGGCAAACTGGGAGAAGTGATGAAGGAATCCGCACAGGCGGCATTGAGCTACATTCGCAGCAATGCTAAGGAGTATGATGTTGATCCGAACTTTTTCGAAGAACAAGAAGTTCACATACACGTGCCCGAAGGGGCGATACCTAAAGATGGACCCTCGGCTGGTATTACTATGGCAATAGCGATGCTTTCTGCTATTACTCAGCGGAAAGTTTGCCGTGATGTAGCTATGACAGGTGAGATTACTCTGCGTGGTAACGTGCTACCTGTCGGCGGGCTCAATGAAAAATTGTTAGCCGCACAACGGGCCGGTATTAAACGGGTGATTATCCCACAAGAAAACGAAAAAGATTTAGGAGAAATTTCTCCCAAGGTTCTAAAAGGGTTGGAGATTATTAAAGTGAAAACAATGGAGGAAGTAGTAGCTCATGCTATGTGTTCCAATGGTGTTTTGCAGCACCAAAATAAATAGGTAAGTAGGAGCTGTGTAGTTTTCAGCAAGCTCTTTTTAGGTTGGTCAGCCCCGTCGCAATGGCGGGGTTCTCTATTAACAGCTTATTACCGTGAGAAACTATGAAAATTGTTTCAGCGGATTTTGTAGTTAGTGCCCATCAGCCAGCGGATTTTCCTCGTGCAAAGTTACCCCAGATTGCTTTTGTAGGACGCTCAAACGTGGGTAAGTCATCGGTAATTAACTGTCTACTCCAGCGGAAGGGGTTGGCAAAAACCAGTTCCTCACCAGGCAAAACTCGGGGTATTAATTTCTATCGGATTAACAACCGTTATTTTTTTGTTGATCTTCCAGGTTACGGTTTTGCCAAAGTATCGCAGCAGCAGCGACTGAATTGGCGACGATTAATAGAGCAATATCTGGCAAATAATTCTTTTTTAATAGGAGCTGTTCAAATCCTCGATAGTCGGTTGGAACTAACTGATAACGATCTTGTCATGTTACGTTGGCTGCGACACTATCAAATCCCAATGATAATTATTGCTACCAAAGCCGATAAGCTTTCACAAAACCAACTTGTTTCGCAGTTGGAAAGACTTAACCGAGCCTTGAGTGTCCAGGGATTCCCAGAAGCTATTCCATTTTCAGCCAAGACAAAATTAGGGCAACACCAGCTCTGGAAGGCTATTCAACGGCTGCTAAAATCAGAAGACAACAGAGAAAAATCATAGCAAGAAGTTAGTAATTTCCTTTTAGAATTTAGGAGAAAAACATGGTACTAAAATCAATCAATGCTATCGAAGCTAAACCAGTGAACATGGAAGGTGCCAAAAACGTGAAAAAGCGACTGCTTCTTTCCGAAGCCGACGGCGCACCAAATTTTCGTATGCGATTATTTGAACTGGAGAAAGGAGGTTGCACACCGTTTCATGCTCACCCCTATGAACATGAAGTGCTTATTTTAGAAGGTAAAGGTGAATTAGTGGGCAAAGAACAACAGTGGCCATTACAGGTTGGTAGCGTTGTTTTGGTACCACCTAATGAAGAACATCAATTTCGCAATACAGGTGATAAGGTTCTTAAACTTATTTGTCTAATACCGATTTTAAAAGAGGCAAACCAATAACGACAGTCCTATTCTTTTAGCTTTTCCAGAGTCTTTCGAATTTTGTTTTTTAATAGCTTGTCAGTAGTCGAGTTTGCAATTCCTTTTAAGTAGCTGATCAGAGTTTGTTGGTAATCTATTTTCTTAGAAATAGCAGCTAAAAGATTAAGTACAAACCCTGGACACTGGGGGCTGCGGATTGCTGTTTTTAAGTTTTCTATGGCTAATTTCAAGTTGTGCTTGTAAAACAAGTACACAAAACCCAAATAATAAGGAATTTCCCAATCTTCAGGATTGTTTTTCTTGCCTTTTTCAAGAAGTGCTACTGCCTTGTCAATCTCACCTGTCTCCATTAACACATACATGCCACCAAAGATGTAGGGGTATTTGAAGTGGGGATCAATGGTTGTGACTCGATCAAGCAATGGATATATGTAATTTACCAATCCCCGGTTTTCGAAGTTGAATAGCAAACTTTGCAATTTGCTGTCAAATACAAACTCAGGGCAGGAATTTTGGGATGAAGTGACATGTTGAAAAGATGCTGGGTGGATTTTATCCTTTTCGCTTTCTGCCAGTCGTTTTTTGCGTTCTAACACTTGTTCGTAGTAAGGGTTGTCCTCATCCAATATGTTGCGACCGAAATACAAAACGCTTTGAATCCACAAAATATCTGCCACCACGTTTTGGTAACCCAACGATGCCCAGCGCAGGGTTTCACCATCAGGGAGATAGACGATTTCTTCCTGATGGGATCGATTCAAACGAATTTTGTCTAAATTAACATGTGCCCGCCAGATTAAAACTACAAACAACACACCGACCAGCAGCCAGATTATTTTTTGGATTTTAGATTTCACCAATGATTTCGACCTCGCTATTTTAAATCTTTCCGCCGAAAAATGAAAGAAGAAATCAGTAGTAATATTCCCACATAGCCAATACCGTAAAACAATGCATAAAACAGAAAATGGTGAGGAAGCGGTAAACTTTCAACAACAGCAGTTCGGATATTAAAATATTCCAGGTTTGGTACGGTATAGTAGATTCCTTGCAGGATGAGCTTAAAGATGGTGTTTGTGTGAGTATGCAAGAAAAGTTTTAATATTGGGCTCAGATGGCCAACTACGAATAGGCAAATCGTTAACAGCGCACTTATCATAGGGGAAGTGAAAGTGGAAAAGAACGTTGCTAAGGCAATGACTACCATAATCTCAACATAGATGAGCAAAATTGCCGGTGTGAGTTCCCAATTGACAAAACCCTCGAGCAAATAATCCACCGCAAACAGACACAAGCTCATAACCAACACATTCACCGCAATCGTAAGAATTAGGCCTAAATATTTGCCGACAATAATTTCCCAACGGGCAATCGGCTTTGTAACTAGCATGTAGATTGTGCGCTTTTCTATTTCCTGGTAAATCAAGCGTATTCCAATAAAAATAGCAATCAATAAACCAAAGATTGACATGGCGGCAAGGCCGAAATCTTTAAGTATCTTTGCTTGTTGATGGATAGACCAATCGCTTACTAATAGCGAAACTCCAATCACGAAAATTGCAAAAAATAGAATATTGTACATGATACGATTGCGTATCGTTTCCCGAAAAGTATTAGCAGCAATAACAAAGCTTTTCATTATTTAACCCCTTTTAACTCCGTTTGATCTCTTCTACAAATATTTCTTCCAGATTACGTTTGTGAGGAATAACAGAAATCAGGTGTCCACCTCGGGTTTCAAGCTCTCGAATAACCTCCATAGTGTGCTGCTCGGAGGGTACTTTAATCAAGACTTTGGAATCCCGAGAAATTAAATTAGGATATTGTTTTTTTAGTTCAGGAAGTTGCGAATTATTAATTTGAAAAGTGATTTCAACCTCCTGAATTTGTGTTTCCAGGAGGTCGTCCAGTTTGCCAATGTTCACAAGGTGACCTTTATTTATGATGCCAACTCGATCTGCAATGAGTTCTGCATCGGAAAGAATGTGCGAGCTGAAGAAGATTGTTTTTTTGCGTTCCTTTAAGCCTAAGATGATGTCGCGAAATTGTTTTCGCCCAAGGGGATCAAGCCCAGTCATTGGCTCATCCAAAATTAGAAGTTCAGGATCATTAATGAGCGCTTGAGCGAAAGCTAAACGTTGTAGCATCCCCCGGGAATATTTGCGTAGATGCAGATAAGCATCTTCATGTAGTCCCACCAGCTCAAGCAATGAGTAAATTTTTTTGGAGATTTCTGTTTTCGGCATTCCATACAATCGGGCTGTAAAAAAGAGAAATTCCTTCGCAGTGAGGTAATCATAGAAATAGGGTTGATCAGGCAAAAATCCTACTTTACGCCGGGCCTCTTTCTGACGATTGTCAATACCCATAATCCAAATACGGCCTTCTGTAGGAGAAATGATGTTGAGAATTGCTTTGATAGTGGTGGTTTTTCCCGCTCCGTTGGCGCCCAAAAAGGCAAATACTTCACCCTTTTCAATTTCTAAATTTAGATTGCAGACAGCGGTCGTACGCCGGGGGATAAATCCGCTGGAATAGGTTTTTGTCAAATTCTCAATGCGTAACATAATCTTTCCTCACTTCTAATTTATTCTGTAAGTTATTATCGGCTAAAATTCAAGAGTTATTAGTCTAAAAAGATTTTTTTTGGATGGTCTCAAATAGAGGGACAATACGGTCTTGTTATGGTAGTTAATTGCAGGATTTTCAACAAAAAGATCAAGTAGGGAAGTATTATTCGATGATTGTTTGAAAAAAGTCGGCTAATTTTTGAGTCAGAGATTTTCGTTCGTAGAGTTGTAGATTTTGAGGAACTGTCTTGAGCCCGGTCGATCTGAAATGACCGGATTCCCATTGCTCGAATAAGTGACACAGCTGAGTTTTAATCTGCAGCACGTCATGAGGCGGGACTACAATAACTTGGGGAAATTTGACTACAATATCTTTTGCTGCCACATGCTCTGGCATGATTGCTAAAATCGGTTTTTGAGTTGCCAGATATTCGAAAATCTTGCCAGTAACCACTCCGGGTGCACTCTGGGGGGCCAGTAGGAATAGCAGTAAATCGGCTCCAAGCAGATATTCCAAACTCTGGCGGTGCGGCAGATAACTAATAAAGGAGATGCTCTCTGCGATATCATCAGGGAGATGTGAAAGATCAATGTCGAAGTGTTGTCCCAGAAAGATGACAGAGATTTTCTCTGGTAGCTGCGGATTTTCTCGAAACAACAAACTTAACGCTCGAAAAAACGGTTCAGGCGAACGCAGAGGGTTCAAGTTGCCGGAATAAATAATGGTAAATTTAGTGAATTTTCGAGGTTGGATAGAGCTAAAATCCTCCCAGTCGAAACCGTTGGTGATTACCTCGAAGAGAGCTGTTGTGTCAGGGTTTTCTGAATTGATTGTTTCAATAATCGGAGACGATACCGCAATTATGCCATTAGCAGAGGCGATAATGCTATGTGTAAATTTTCGATACATCCAACAGTGGAGAGGTGTGTGGGTGGGGATGTAATCGCTTGAACTCCAGTAATCGCGAAAATCTGCTACCCACGGTAGATGGTAATGCTTTTTTAGCAGGTGGGCTATTAGATGAGAAGAAATCGGCGGCGCCGTGGAAAAGATCAAATCAATGTTTTCTTTCTCAATGATTTGTGCCCCTTCTCTGACGGCAAATGGGAGCCACAAAATTTTTGAATCGGGGAAAAAGATTTCTCGCATCAAATGTACACCCAGTGATTGGAAGCTACGTGGGGGGAAATTAGTTCGTAGTTGGAATTCAGGTGTGTTATTTTTTCCTGGCAATTTAGCGTTTATCCGAGCAGGATCCAGTGACTCGGTGCGAAAGATTTTTAATCCCCTAATTTCTTGCTCAAGGGTTGGGTCTTTAGCATAGTAATGAATGTTTTTAACAGTTAGTACAACGGGTTGCCAACCAAACTGGGGGAGATATTTGCAGAATTTCATTACCCGTTGTACCCCGCCCATTCCCAAAGGTGGGAAATAATATGCAATGACTAAAACTTTTTTCATAGCCTGCTGTTGCTTATTAATTGTTTTGTTTTTAGACAGGATTTACAAGTTGGTAAAAATTTTATTGTTAGCCTATTTTACCAACAGTTGTTCAATGGTCTCCCGTTGGCGAATGATGCGAAACTGGTTACCATTGACCAGTACTTCGGGTGCACGCAAGCGGCCGTTGTAATTGGAAGCCATTGCATATCCGTAAGCTCCAGCAGAGAGCACAGCCAGATAGTCCCCTCGTTGCACCTCTGGTAGCCAGCGGTCTTTTGCCAGGAAGTC
>MZGM01000017.1 GCA_002085035.1 Candidatus Zhuqueibacterota bacterium 4484_219 | reverse complement strand
TCTTTACTAAGCTTTTTAATTTCATCCACCAATGCCTCAACTGCCTTGGTAATCCCTCGTTTCAGATGCATGGGGCTAGCACCTGCGGTAACGTTTTTCAACCCTTCGTTAAATATTGCACGCGCCAGAACAGTAGCAGTAGTAGTTCCATCACCAGCAGCATCGCTGGTTTTGGAAGCTACCTCTTTCACCATCTGAGCACCCATGTTCTCCACTGGATCCTCAAGCTCAATTTCCTTGGCTACTGTTACACCATCTTTAGTAACAGTGGGTGCACCAAACTTCTTGTCAATAACCACATTACGACCCTTGGGACCAAGTGTAACAGTCACCGCATCTGCCAACTTATCCACACCACGTTTTAATGCGGAACGGGCGTCCATTTCAAAATCTATTAACTTCGCCATATCTTTTCCCTCCTTCCGTTAGGGCTTTCCTGTTCACTAAATTCAAATTACCGCTAAAATATCACTTTCCTTCATGATTAGATATTCCTGATCGTCTACAGTTACTTCTGTACCAGCATATTTGCCAAATAACACACGATCACCAACTTTAACTTCCATGGGTATCTTATTACCGTTTTCGGTAATTCTACCCGGCCCTACTGCCACTACCTCACCTTGCTGAGGTTTCTCTTTGGCAGTATCGGGAATAATGATTCCACCTTTCACATTCTCTTCGGGTTCAATCAGCTTTACCACAACCCTGTCTGCTAATGGTTTGATCTTCATGTAATCCCTCCTTTCGACTTAATTTTTGTTAGCAATCTATGCAGTTGAGTGCTAATTGCTGGTATTAAATATAACACAAATCAGCTCTTTTTCAAGTAAGTTTATTGGAGTTTATTGGAACATATTTAAGTATATAGAGACTTAAGAAGAAATATGGGCAGTTAATGTAGAAATTAGAAGCAATTTAACACTAAACTATTCTTCACAGTTTACAATTTTTTGTCCTCACCCCAATTTAGCTTTGTGCGTAATACTTGATAGAAACTCTTTCCTGAACATTTCACCAATCGTACAGGATCCGGGGATTTTCGGACTTCGATAATATCACCGGTAGTAACGACAGCCACTTTCTGACCATCTGCGGAAAATAACATCCGGCCGCTTTCCGACCAGGCTTTGATTTTTATCACTTTGTCTTCCTTGATTGCTAATGGACGCTGGGACAACGAGTGTGGGCATATAGGGGTAATCAACAAAGAATTCATATCCGGGGAAAGTAGAGGCCCACCCGCAGACAAAGAATAGGCTGTTGACCCTGTTGGAGTGGAAACAATAATCCCGTCAGCATTGTAAGTGTTTAAATATTCGTCATCGATGTAGGTCTCGATAAAAATCGTACGTGGGACTCCTCCCTTGTCCAATACCACATCATTGAAAGCATAATACTGCCGTTTTCTTTTGGCTGTGTACAACACAGCCTCTAACGCCATCCGACTTTCAACCTCATAGTTGCCGGCTATTAAATCGTCTATTTTGCTGTAGAGTTCATCGATTGAAATTTCAGCTAAAAATCCAAACCGTCCTACATTGACTCCTAATATTGGCACTCCACTGCGACCGACATCGCGCGCAGTGGCCAACATTGTTCCATCCCCCCCAAAAGCAATCACGATGTCACACCGTGCACCCAGTTTAGATTTTTCGCAGCTTGCCCTTACAAGATCGGATACAGGTAAATTTGCATAAATGTCGTCGGCAACAATAGCATCAACCCCTTTTTTCTGCAAAATAGCAAGAAATTGAGGCACTATCTGCCAGACGATCTTCTTGTCCAGATTTGCTACTATGCCAAATGTTATGTGGTTACTCATCGAGCTTTAGTAGAAATGGTTTCATTAACATAAACAGAGGGAGATTCAAGGCGCTTTAAGATGGCATTAGCAATCCCCTCGGCATCTAATCCTAATTTGTGATAGAGAACCTCTTTGGCACCATGTTCTATAAATTGATCAATAATCCCCAGACGCAGTACTCGCAAATTCTCATAGCCGTGATCAACAAAAAATTCTACTACACCACTACCAAATCCACCATTGAGAATGTTATCCTCCACCGTTACAACCAGTGGAAATCTTTGAGCGATTTTTTTCAATTTTTCAGTATCTAAAGGTTTAACAAAACGCATATTTTCAACCTGAACCGAAATGCCCTGCTTTTTGAGAATTTGAGCAGCTTTCAGAGCAGATGTTACCATAGAACCAATAGCTAAGATAGCCACATCAGTTCCTCGTTTGACAGTTTCACTTTTCCCAATCTGTAATCGGTGGTACTTCTGTTGCAACGGCACACCCAGTCCCGCCCCTCGGGGATACCGAATAGCAACGGGACTATGAACATAATACATTGCAGTGAAGAGCATGTCTTGCAATTCCGCCTCATCTTTAGGCGACATGATTACAAAGTTAGGGATAGTACGCAAGTAGCTCAGGTCAAAGACGCCATGATGAGTTGGGCCATCCTCTCCTACTAAGCCACCCCGATCGAGCACAAACACGATAGGTAGGTTTTGAATTCCCACATCATGGACTAGTTGGTCATAAGCTCGCTGTAGGAACGTGGAATAAATAGCTACTACCGGCTTACAGCCTCCCAGCACAAGTCCAGCGGCAAAGGTTACAGCATGCTGCTCAGCAATTCCCACATCATAAAAGCGTTTTGGATAAGCTTCAGCAAAAAATTTCAATCCAGTACCATCTGGCATAGCAGCGGTAATCCCGACAATTTTCTCATCTCGGGAGGCCAAATCAACTAGAGTTTTTCCAAATACCTCGGTGTAGGAAGAAACACTCTTTTTTTCCACCACCAGCCCGGTGTCTGGGTCAAAAGCACCAAGACCATGGAAACGACGTGCATCCTGTTCAGCAAATTTGTACCCCTTCCCTTTAATAGTAATTACATGGACAAGGATTGGGCCACTCATTCGCCTGACTTCGCGCAGCACCTTGATAAGTTGTGAGAGGTTATGACCATCTACCGGACCAATGTATCGGAATCCGAAACGTTCAAAAAGCAGCCCTGGGACCAAAACCGCTTTAAAGGCTTCTTCAATACGCCGTGCACTTTGCCGAATACGTTTACCCACCCCAGCCATCTTGCCCGTCAATTCCCAAATATCGGCTTTAATTTTATTGTATGCTGGAGCAGTAATAATGGCGGTTAAATAGCGTGACAGCGCACCGACATTGGGAGATATCGCCATACGGTTGTCATTGAGAATAACAATTAAATTTTTACCCAAAGCACCAGCGTTATTTAATCCCTCGAAAGCAATACCGCCTGTCATAGCCCCATCTCCCACCACAGCTACCACGGAGTAATTTTCCTGCTGATGGTCACGCGCACAAACCATACCTAAGGCTGCCGAGATAGCAGTGCTGGCGTGGCCAGTACCATAAACATCGTACTCACTTTCAGAGATTCGAGGAAATCCGCTAATACCCCCATATTGCCGCAACGTGGAGAACCGGCGGCGACGCCCAGTAAGAATCTTATGGACATAAGCCTGATGACCAACGTCCCAGATAATTTTATCGCGGGGTGCATCAAAAATGTAGTGCAACGCTAATGTTAGCTCCACCACTCCTAAACTGGGAGCTAAATGCCCCCCTACCTGAGACACAGTTGTAACCAGGAAATCTCGTATCTCCCGGGCTAACAGAGCTAACTCAGGGACACTTAACTTTTTTAGATCTTGAGGAAAATCAACAGATTCTAAAATCTGATATTTCATCATCCTTTCTCCCACCCCATCAAAATGATCATTTTCGAAGTTTTCATATTAATTCTAATTGGAATCCTCCGTCTTCCTTTTTGACCAATTTCATCAACTTTTTTTCTGCTTGATTAAGCTTTTCAGTACAAAATTTCGCTAACGCCATTCCTTCTTCAAACATCTTGAGGGAGTCTTCTAACGACTTATCGCCTGCTTCTAAGGCGCTAACGATCTCCTCCAAACGCTTAATAGCAGCTTCAAAACTCTTTGGTCCTCCACTGTGTTGCATCTTATTCCACTCCCAAATGAATTACAATTACTATTACGCAGATGTAGAACTTTGAACTTCATCTACAGTACCACGTATTTGCCCTTTGGCAAATTGGACGCGAATTTTGTCTTCTTTCTGCAGTTGGACCGCATCGATAATAATATGACCGTCCTGCTCTCGGTAACAAATACTGTAACCTCTCTTCATAATGGACAATGGATTGAGATTTTCCAAATGTTTGGTTAAAGCAGTAATTCGAGCACGTTCACGTTCTATTTGATGTGTTAGTGCAGTCTCCATTGTTCGGGTTAATTCATCCAACCGCTGATTGTACTCTTTAATTACATCTGCTGGGCGCCGCAAGGCATAGCTGCTTTCCAAATAGTTAACCTTATCGCGATAATAACGGATTTTTTCTTTGAGTAATCGGTACATTTTCTGGACCATAGCCTGTAGCGTACTCAACAATTCGTCACGATTACGCACTACCAGCTCGGCGGCAGCCGAGGGAGTTGGAGCACGTAAATCAGCCACAAAATCACTAATGCTAAAGTCGACCTCATGTCCCACGGCAGAGATTATCGGAATTTTGGAACGAAAGATCGCCCGTGCCACCACTTCTTCGTTAAACGGCCACAAATCTTCTAACGATCCGCCACCGCGACCAACAATCAGCACATCAACCTGACCATACTCATTGAATTCATCAATAGCACGAGCTATATCCTCGGCAGCTCCATCCCCTTGCACTCGCACAGGATTTAAAATTAACTGCACGGAAGGAAAACGTCGTCCAACAACTGTGACCAGATCGCGAATAGCAGCACCGGTAGCAGAAGTAACTATGCCAATACGTTCAGGATAAGCTGGAATTGGTTTTTTGTGTTCCGCCTCAAATAAGCCCTCTGCTTTCAATCTCTGCTTTAACTGCTCAAAGGCTAACTGCAACTCGCCAATACCGGCAGGCTGAAGTTCTAAAACCTCAAACTGATAATAGCCTCTTTTCTCATAGACGGTCACATTCCCCTGAGCTACCACTTTCATCCCATCCTTGGGCATAAAAAATAGAAGATTATTTCGTCCCCGCCACATTACACATGGAAGTTGGGCATTTTCGTCCTTTAAACTGAAATACATGTGGCCAGAAGAGTGTAATTTGAAATTGGAAATTTCCCCCTTTACCCATATGTTAGGGAAATGGGACTCCAACAAAAACTTAATCTGACGGGTAAGTTCGGTAATAGAATAAACTCGCTGTTGGGTTCGATTTTGTATTTCCAATTTCATCGGGGTTCGTTGTTAACGATTTTGGTGATTGATTCTGGAACCGTTTCGGGAGGTACAGTAAGTGGAATGAAAATTCGGAAAGTAGTGCCTTTGCCCTTTTCGCTTTCAACTTGAATCTCACCCCCATGTTCCTCGATAATTCTCTGGGTCACTGCCATTCCTAACCCGGTGCCTCCGGATTTGGTAGTAAAAAAGGGATTGAACATATTTTCCAGGGTTTCTTTTGTCATGCCAGCGCCATTATCGCTTATTTCAATCAATACTTGTTCATCCACTAAATCAGTGGAAACAGAGATCTTCCCCTGGTGATGAATAGAATGAATACTGTTAACTAAAATATTTACCAATGCCTGTTTGATTTGTTCTTCGTCTACCCATGCTGGTGGTAATGAAGAATGTAACTGGATGTTACAACTAATATTACGCTCGTGCATAACTGGTTTATTTAATTGAATTACTTCTTCGATAATAGCGTTAATATCATGTTGCTGTTTGAAGGGTTGGGAAATTTTGGTAAAATCTAACACATTAGCGAGAATTTTTTCCAACCGATTTACCTCTCTGGAGATAATCTTGCCACCTAATTTTACATTCTCGATATCTTGTGGTTCTCGGAGAATTGCCCGTGCAAATCCACCAATAGCGGTTAAAGGATTCCGAATTTCATGGGCGATATGAGCGGCCATTTTACCCACAGTGGCTAATCGTTCCGACCGTAGCAATTTCTCATGAGCCTCTTGTAACTGCTGGTAAGCCCGATTCAACTGAGCGACTTTATCTTCTAACTTGCGGTAGGTTTCTGCGTTTTCAATCGCCAACCCTGCCTGGCTGGCAAACAGGGAAAGTAACTTGATTCGATCCGGTTGCAGGGGGAAATTACTGAACTTATTGTCCGCCACCACTATCCCAACTACGCGATTTTTAGCAATCAAAGGGGCAGTAGCAAATTCTTCCATATCGAATGCTTGCTGAAATTCTGGACTTACCATATTATTGGAGGCAGCGTTTTCTATTTTAAAGGGGCGTTTTTCCCTAATGGTTTTGATTAATACATCCCAATCTTGATCCAATGGAACACTAACTTTCTTAACTATCTGATCAAAACGATCATTTCTATTCGGCAATTTCAGACCATATTTTTCCAAGAAGACCTCTAAATTGGAGTGCTCTTTGGCTAATTTGTCCCAAATTTCCAGTGCCTCTTCCAAGCTGGTTGGGCCAACTCCCATCTTTCCTTCCAGAACCTTCTTCTGCTCGTTAACCAACAAGATCATCGCCCTGCTAAACCCTAATGCGCATCCGGCTGTAATACTGGTAAGAATGAGATGAAGCAATGGGTCTAACTCTAAAACACTCTGCATTGCTTGACCGATCTGGCGCAGAATATTCAATTCATAAGCGCGTTTTTCTGCTTCGGTCACATCTTCCCAAATAGACAGCAGACCAGAGATATTGCCATTTTCATCTTTGAGGGGTACGCAGTTGATATTTACATTAATTCGCCGCCCCTGACGATTATGAATGTCGATAGTGGGAATTTTGACAGCAGTTCCTGTTTCCAGAACCTGGCGAAAGCGTTCGCACACATCCTTGCGACCAATGACCTCGCCTTCCAATATGTTCTGCCCCCACAATTTATCTACACTCTCTACACCCATCAGATTTACAAAAAAAGAATTTACCTGCACAATATTACCTTTCGCATCTGAGGAAAGTACCCCTACAGGGGCATTATCAATCAACCGTTCCAGATACTGCTTGGCGCTGGTAATTTCTTCTTGCAGGCGTTTGTTGTGCAGTCGGATTTCATGGGTCACAAACACATTCTTAATAACGTTAACCAGTTCATTAAGGCCGAAGGGCTTATTGAGGTAGGCACTTACCCCCAATTTCAGCATTTTATTTTCACGCTCTTCATCGTGGGAAATGGCAGTCAACATTATTACAGGAATGTCCTTGTACGCCTGGTATTCAGCATTCGATATTAACTCCTGATAGACTTGCTCGCCATCCATATCCGGCATCATCAAATCCAAAAGGATTAAGTCGGGATGGTGCTCTCGTATTTTCTCTAATCCCTCGACTCCATTAAATGCTGAAATACATTTGTACCCCATTCGCGCCAAAATTGCTCGACAAAGATCGTGCAAACTGGTATCATCGTCGATTAACAAAATGGTATTTTTAGGATACATGGTCTAATACCTTTTGTCCAAAAGCAAAACTCCCTCAACCAAATTCTTGTTGCGGGGAGTTTTACAATTCTGGATAAAATCATCCTGCAAAATAACTACTGTCTACCTTAACTTCTTTTTGTGCCGATTTTTCCGAAGCCGTTTTTTACGCTTGTGCGTAGCAATCTTGTGTCGTTTCCTCTTCTTCCCGCAAGGCAAACCGAATACCTCCCTTCTGTTTTTTTAGTTCTAAGTTTCTTCCTGTTTCTTAGCTAAACCTTCCTCAATATATTTTTGCAATTCCGGAGAAGGCCGAAATACTGGCACCTTTCGTGCAGGGATAAGTACCTCAACCCCGGTTTTAGGATTCCGACCAACTTTGGGCTTGCGATTCTTGAGTACAAAACTACCAAAACGACGTAGTTCAACCCGCTCCTCAGAAGCTAAACCATAACTTATCGTCGCTAAGAAAGCATCCACCACTGCTGCAGTCTCCAGCTTTGTTAAGCCTGTTCCCTCAGCAATGATATCAATAATTTGTGATTTATTCAATGAACATCCTCCTATCTTGTTTTTTCATATCGTAAAATTATAATAAAAAAAAAGCTAAAAGTCAACATAAAACTCGATACTTTTGGAGAGGTAATAATTGGACTGACAGAAAGGACATCAGGGGTTGATACAATTCGTTGCCGTATTTAGTAGTAGCGTGTCTAAATCCAGTAACGACTGTTACTTTATTGTGTAATACACTCCAAATGGCCTCTGAAAACTGTACGGGTAATATTTAGCAAAGGTTCGTAGAGATAAGCATTGGCTGCCAGTATGTTGCCGGTTTCCAAATGATTTTGGCCACCTACTAAATCCCCAACTCTACCACCAGCTTCTTGGACAATCAATGTTCCAGCGGCTATGTCCCAGGCGCTGAGTTTTAACTCCCAAAAACCGTCAACTCTACCACAAGCAACATAGCATAAATCAATAGCCGCTGAGCCAAGTCTCCGGATGGCACTTACTTTTTGAAAAAGCTGACTAAAAGACTTCAGGTAAACATTCAATAACATTTTGCTCCGATGAGGAAACCCAGTGGCTAACATACTCTGCGCCAAATTTTTACATTGGGATACTCCAATACGGTTTCCATTCAAATAGGCGCCCTGCCCCCTTTCAGCAGTAAATAGCTCATCACGCACCGGATTGTAGACCACTCCAACTACAATCTCATTCTTGTATTCCAAAGCAACAGAAACAGCGTA
This sequence comes from Candidatus Zhuqueibacterota bacterium 4484_219, assembly GCA_002085035.1. Classification (GTDB taxonomy): domain Bacteria; phylum Zhuqueibacterota; class JdFR-76; order JdFR-76; family 4484-219; genus 4484-219. Next base: position 8,726 of record MZGM01000017.1, on the reverse strand, counting down.
CCAGGGGAAAAGATGAATATAATTTTTGGTGCCATCCAGGGGATCGATAATCCAACGATACTCGCTAACAGTCTGCTGGATTCCCGACTCCTCAGCGAGGATAGTATGCTCAGGAAAATGCGATTTCAAATAGTGAATGATAGCCTGTTCCGATTGGTGATCAACTGCGGTGACAAAATCGAAGGCACTCTTTTCTTCGATGGTGGCTGGATCCAGTTTGCCATAATTTTGCAGTAAGATTTGTCCACCAATTTTAGCAGCAGCAATAGCGTGGTCAATCAAAATATTCTCCTCCCTTAGTGCCATCTTCCTAAGGATATTCCCAACATTTCAGCAGTGAGCACCATTTCCCCTTCCGGATCTACCCGCTTTATCTCTCCAACTGCTTTTTCAATTTCTACTGATTGAACAGTACGACCGCGTAAACAAACCATCCGGCCCAATTCGTCGTGATGAATCAACTGCACTGCAGCTACTCCAAAACGAGTACCAAGTATCCGATCGAACGTCGAAGGAGAGCCCCCTCGCTGTAAATGTCCAAGCACTGTTACCCGGGTCTCCAAATCCAGACGTTGACTGATCTCTCTGGCTACTTGTTCGCCAATTCCACCCAGCCGTTTTTCACCATCCCCTTTTTCATCTTGGAACACCATTTGCCCACCTCTGGGATGTGCTCCTTCAGCTACCACTACGATACTGAACTTAATACCTTGACTACTACGCTGCCTAATCTTATCACAAACAACTTCATAATCGAAAGGAATCTCTGGGATTAGGATCACATCACTCCCACCGGCAATGCCTGCTTCTAAAGCAATCCAACCGGCATAGCGTCCCATCACTTCCAATACCATCACTCGATGGTGACTCTCGGCCGTGGTATGAAGTTTGTCGATAGCCTCGGTAGCGGTAGTTACCGCTGTGTTGAATCCGAAGCAGATGTCAGTTGCAGAGATGTCATTGTCGATAGTCTTGGGAATACCCACGATTTTGGCGCCTTTGCGAATAAAATCCCGGGCAATGCTCAACGTACCATCCCCACCAATAACGATTAAAACATCGATCTTGAGGTTTTGCAAATTTTCCAATACTCGCTCCGACATATCTACAAATTCAATTTTACCATTCTTCTCAACCGGGTAGTGAAAGGGATTGGCACGGTTAGTAGTCCCAAGAACAGTTCCACCGCGCGGCAATAGCCCCCGCACATTATCCAATGTTAGCGGTGTGGTTTTTTCAGGATGGATTAAGCCATCGAAACTATCGTAGATTCCTACTACTTCCCATCCATGTTCCAGAATAGCGGCTTTGGTGGCGGCACGAATTACAGCATTTAACCCTGGAGCATCACCACCGCCGGTCAAAATACCGATACGCTTGACCTGCATGATATTTTCCCCTTTGCAAGTATTCCTGCATCCTCTCCCCAAGAAATCACAAGGGTGTATTCTCCCTCTGGAAGAAGTATTTCGACACTTTCAGAATACCTTTCAGCTTTTCTCAACTCTTTAAAAATTTCATAAAGCTGTGAACTTAAACGGCCGTGAGTATCTGAGAGAATGCCAAGCTTCATTGCATTCCGGTCAAATTTTCAGGATTCAAACCCTCCAATTCTGCTACTACGAAACGCCCATCTTGCCGGATAAGTCGATCGTCAAAATAAATTTCTCCACCACCATATTCTGGTGTTTGTATCATCACCAAATCCCAATGGATTTCTGAGCGATTGCCATTATCGGCCTCATCATAAGCATTGCCGGGAGTTAAATGGAAGGAACCAGCAATTTTTTCGTCGAAAAGGATATCCTTCATTGGTCTGGTAATTTTGGGATTGAGCCCAATGGAAAACTCACCCACAAAGCGGGCTCCCTCGTCAGAATCAAGGATAGCGTTGAGTTTTTCTGTATCACTGCCTTGAGCCCGGATAATCTTGCCGTCTTTGAACTCCAGCCGAATATCCTGAAAAACAGTACCGTGATAGAGAGTCGGAGTATTGAAGCTTATTTCCCCATTGACCGAATCCCGCAGTGGGGCAGTAAAGATTTCGCCATCCGGAAGATTTAGCTTACCATCACATTTGATAGCTGGCATTCCCTTGATGGAAAAGCATAGATCAGTACCCGGCCCAGTAATATGCACCTGGTCAGTTTTTTCCATCAAAGCTTTGAGGGCCTCCATGGCTGCTGACATCTGGCGGTAGTCAAGTGTGCAAACATCGAAGAAGAAATTTTCAAAGGCCTGGGTGCTCATCTCGGCCTGTTGCGCCATACTGGGAGAAGGATAACGCAACACTACCCATTTAGTACGCCGCACCCGAATTTCAGCATGTACTGGCTTCCACCAATAGCGCTGGTAGAGCTTCATTTGCTGCTGTGGCACATCAGAAAACTCGCTGGCATTTTGGCTACCGCGGATGCCCACGTAGGCTTGCACCCGCTCCATACGGTACTTCTCGATCTCGCCGATCAGTTCCATGCCCACCTCGGTAGCATGGAGAAATAGCTCCCGTTGAATGCGATTATTCCGCCAGCATACCAAAGGGATTGCACCCACTGCACTCGCCTTCCGAATCAAGGCCAAAACCAGTTCTTCAGCGTCATCAAAGGCTTCGATGAGAACCTTCTCCCCAGCTTGTAAGTTAAGGGAATATCCGACGATAACATCAGCCAATTGATTGAGACGCGGATCTTGCATCTATCCTCCCTTGTTTTCAAGTTTGATGGTAGAACTTCCAGAATAGTAAAATTTCAAAGTAAGTTGCAGCTTCACCGCGATAGGATCATAATAATACTCATTTAATCACGTTTACCCCCATATAGGGTTGCAACACCTGGGGTACCATCACAGTGCCCTCGTCAGTCTGGTAGTTTTCGATGATAGCGATAACGGTGCGGGGCAGAGCCAAACCCGAACCGTTCAGGGTGTGAACAAATTCCGGCCTGAAATCGGGCGTGCGTCGAAAGCGAATGTTGGCCCGGCGTGCCTGGAAATCCTCAAAATTGCTTACCGAGGAAACCTCCAGAAATTTTTGTACTCCCTGAGCCCAGACTTCAATATCGTAACATTTAGCAGCAGCGAAGCTCAAGTCGCCAGTGGACAACACCATCACCCGGTAGGGCAATTCTAATAATTGTAAAACCTCTTCAGCATCTGCAAGTAACTTTTCTAATTCATCATAGGAATCCTCGGGTTTAACAAATTTCACCAATTCCACCTTATCGAACTGATGCACGCGTACCAGTCCGCGTGTCTCACGCCCATAGGAGCCCGCCTCCCGCCTAAAGCAAGGTGTGTAGGCGGTGTAGTAGATAGGCAAATCTTCCCCAGATAGTATTTCATCTTTAAACAAATTAGTAAGCGGCACCTCGGCAGTTGGGATCAGAAACAGATCATCTTGCTCCACCCGATACATATCTTCTTCCAGCTTAGGCAATTGGCCAGTACCGAACATGACATCCCGCCGTGCCATAAAAGGTGGCGACACCTCTATGTAGCCATGCTTTTTGGTGTGTAAGTCTAACATAAAATTTATTAATGCACGCTCCAATTTAGCACCCAAGCCTTTGAAAGTGATGAAATTGGACCCTGCCAATTTGGAGGCACGGTTAAAATCTAAAATGTCCAGACGCTCACCAATTTCCCAATGCGGTTTGGGTTCAAAATCTGGCTCTTCAATTTTGCCCCACCGTTTTATCTCCTGGTTAAAAGACGAGTCCGGTCCCACTGGTACTGAAGGATGGGGAATATTAGGAATCCAGATCAAAATATCCTTGATCTGGTGTTCGATCTGGCGAATTTCCTCATCCAATTTTTTGATCTCGTCGGACACCTGCCGCATTTTGACAATCTGCTCGCTGGCATCTTGACCAGCTTTTTTCAACTTAGCGATTTCGTTGGAGGCCACATTGCGCTGATGTTTTAGTTCCTCTACCCGCCGCAACATATCCCTGCGCTGTTGATCCAACTGCAACAGATGGTCTACGTCGGCACTTTCATTCTTATTCCTGATTGCCTGCCGCACAACATCGGGATTCTCACGAATAAACTTCAGGTCTAACATGTGAACCTCCTTTTATGCCCTTACAACCCCAAAATTGTAAATTCTGTTCAGGATTTTTAATAATCCACCTTGATTGCAAACCAATCAATGTTAGATACTGGTATTGGAAATCAGAAATTGGGAACTGGTTAAGAGCTAAATCAATCCTCTCATTTTTTTAATATCAAACACCAATTCCCACATCAAATCGCTACTCTGGATCAAAAATCAGCAAATAGCCAATTAATAATAGTCTCGAAATTTACTCTATCAGAAATCGCAAACAGGCCAGTAGTTACCTACTGGCCCCATCCAATTAACACAAACGATTACAACTTTGGCAATATGGAACTTACAGCTATGCCGCTAAAAAATTTTTGATTTCCATAGCCACGTAATGAACGTGTTCTTCTGGCAATTCCGGATACATTGGTAGTGATAGTACCTGACTGGAAACTTGCTCAGAAACAGGAAAGTCACCTTCTTTGTAACCTAATTTTTTGAAGGCCGGCTGCAGATGCAGTGGAACGGGATAGTGAATACCCGTAGCAATGCCTTTGGTTTTGAGATATTCCTGTAACCTCTTCCGATCTTTAACCTGAATGGTGTATTGATGATAGGTATGCACATTGTAGGGAGCAGTATAGGGAACAATCACGTCAGAGTCTTTAAGCAGCTCGGTGTACTTTGCTGCTACCTGTCGCCGCTTTTCATTCCATCCATCCAAATATTTGAGTTTAACATTCAAAATAGCAGCCTGGATGGAATCCAATCGACTGTTGATCCCCAAAAAGATATGTCGATATTTGGACTCAGCTCCATGCACCCGCAGCATGCGAAGCTTTTGGGCAATTTGGTCATCATTGGTCAAAACCATCCCTCCATCACCATAGGCACCCAGGTTCTTACTGGGGAAAAAGCTCAGACATCCCACATCCCCCAAGGTACACGATTTACGTCCTTTGTAAGTAGCACCAATGGCCTGAGCGCAATCTTCTATTACCTTAAGATTGTGTTTACGTGCGATCTCATTAATAGGATCCATGTCGGCACACTGGCCGTAAAGATGCACCGGCACAATCGCCTTGGTCTTCTCAGTAATTTTTTCTTCGATCTGCGCAGGATCAATACAATAGGTTTTGGGATCAATATCCACAAATACCGGTTTAAGGCCTAACAGTTTCATTACCTCGATGGTGGCCACAAAGGTCATAGGCGTTGAAATGATTTCATCTTGGGGCTGAAAATCATAAGCCATCATTGCCAATTGCAATGCATCAGTTCCCGAAGCACAACCGATTGCATGCTTGATGCCAATGTAATTTGCCATGGTTTGCTCAAATTCTTTCACTGCTTCGCCGAGGATGAAATGTCCACTATCCAATACCTTTTGAATGGCATCATCAATCTCAGTTTTCAGTTGTTTGTACTGAGTTACTAGATCCATCTGTTGAACTTGCATGAGTTCCTCCAGTTAAAATTTTGATTCATAGGATTATAGTGGATAGATCAATGAGAAAACACGTATCAATGTTAACAAAAATTCCAAATATCAAAATCTCAAACTTAGGCACAATGGGAAGTAACGAGAATCGGGGATTCTGATACCCAATATCCAATTTCTAATTTCCAGTATCATTGTCCCTTCCCTCGTAGCATCACATGAATGGTATTCAACAAAATTTTTAGGTCCATGCGAAGAGACATATTTTCCAGATAGAACAGGTCGTATTGCAATTTTTTTCGCACATCATCGAGGGAGCGATCGTACTCATGTTTGATCTGTGCCCAACCAGTAATCCCAGGCCTGACTCGCAAACGGCGATTGTAGTAGGGAATTTCCTTTTGCAGTTGCTCGACAAAAAAGGGACGCTCAGGCCGCGGACCAATCAGGCTCATATCCCCCTTCAATACATTGATTAGTTGCGGCACCTCATCGATGCGTAAACGCCGAATGAGTTTGCCCACACGCGTGACCCGGGGATCGTCTTCATCTGCCCATACCGGACCAGTTAACTCCTCAGCCTTGTCCACCATCGAACGAAACTTTAGCATAGTAAAAATTTTACCATTCCTCCCCACTCGTTCCTGCTTGTAAAAAATGGGGCCTCGGGAATCGATTTTAATTAAAATCGCCACCAAAATCCAAACAGGCAAGAACCCCACCAGCACAATCAACGCAACCCCTAAATCCACCAATCGTTTAAGACGCCGCTCCCATAGAGGCATCAGTTCCGGCAAAATTTCAATGAGAGGAAACCCATAGATTTGGTTGGTACGCGCCTGGCCTACCACAATGTCATACAAATCGGGTACTATCTTCAAACCTACATCCAGACCATTGCATTGACCAATCACCTCTACTACCCTTTGCCGATCTTGTTCCTCCAAAGCAATGAGCACTTCTTGCACATCTTTTTGTTTTATGATTTCTGGCATCTGTTCCAAAGTGCCAAGAGACCCGGGAGGGGGCTCGGCATTTTTCTCCATTGTTACCAAACCTACCACTTGATACCCCAGCGCCGGGTACTGCTGCACCTTCGTCATCAGGTCTTTAGCTCGATTGCCTGATCCTACAATAATAGTATTACGCACACCGATACCCAGCTCCAACAGTTTGCGTTGGAAGGTACGCAAAGCCATCCGTCCTGTACCTACAACAAAAAGCAAAACCACCCAGTATGACAATATCATCATCCGACTAGTAGGCAAGGGATTGGCCAAATCGCGACGTAAGTCTATAGTAACTAAGAAAATTACCACCACACCAATAGTAATAGTCTTAAGCAACGCGACAAACTCATCGAATCGCGATTGAGCATACCAGGAGCGATAAAGCCCGAAAAAGAAGAAAAGCAGTATCCAGAAAAGAAAGACCAATAATGAGATGAACACGATTTCAGAAAAACTAATCCCGATGTTGTAACCAAAATTACGGCGCAATCCCACCCAAGCCAAAAAGGCTAAATTGATAGTAAAAAAATCGGAAAGGAATAAAAGGATTTTTTCAATGGCTTTGGGCATTAGTTCCTCAATGATGTGATCGAAATATACCTACCCAAAATCCTGTTCCAAAACTCAGTTGCATTATGGCGGAAACCAGAGGTAGAACAGGCAATTTTTTCCAATCATACTTACAAGCTGTGTAAATAGATCCCCCAGCAAGATAGAGCCCATAGAGAATCAACAAGGATACAAAAACAGAAAATGAATTTGCAGTAACAAGTGACAATATCCCGGAGGTAACAAGCAATAGTAATGAAAACCAAAAATATTCATCCAAGAGTTTTTGGTATTTTTGCTTCTACAACTCTGATAATTTAACAACAGGCTTCAGATTAATCCGAAGCAACATCTGAAGTAGTTCACTGCGAGTGTGCCACCAACTCTACCAATTGACGCTCAAAGTGTGCTACAATCTGTGATCGAGTGTAGTGCTCCCGTACAAAGCGAAGTCCGTTTTGGCCCAATTCCTCTCTTTGGCGGCGGTTCCTATACAACTGGAGAATGGCATCTGCAATGGCACCTGCGTTCTCGGGTTCCACCGAGATACCAGCGTTGGCCCTTCTAACCAAAGCTTCCCCCTCACCTACCAAAGTGGAGACAATGGGACGACCACATGCCATGTACTCGAACATTTTCGAGGGAAGTGCGGTGGTAAACAGTTCCAAATTTTTCAAAGGCACCAAACACACATCCGCCATGGAGATAATCGCAGGCATCCGTGCATGAGGTTGTGCTGCCCAGAATAAGATCCGCTTTAAACCCAAGCGGTTGCGTTCTTCTATCAACTTGGCCTTCTCCACACCTTCGCCTACCAGAACAAAGACAATATCCGATTCGTTCTGGAGTAGCTTAGCTGCTTGCAACACCGAGCGTAGTCCTTGAGCCAAGCCGAGGTTTCCAGAGAATAGAACAACAAACTTGTCCTGAAGCCCCACTTTCTCGCGAAGGTCTTTTGCTTCCTCTCTCGGATAAAAGAGAGAAGTATCGACTCCATTAGGGAATTCCAAAATCTTATCGTCCACTGCCAAGCGCGCTGTCAAGCGTTGGCGAAATCCTGGCACGGCTATAGAGATGCGAGTGGCCTTACGATAGAGAAACCTTTCCAGCCTTTCGGCTAAATTGGTAATGGCGCCCCGCTTCATCTCGCCAAGATATACGGCGGATTCTGGCCATAGGTCGCGCACATCGAACACAAACTTGCTACCCATTAGACGACTTACTACGTAACCTGACACGCCGACGAACAGGGGAGGAGATGTGGCCAGTACCACATCGCAGCGTTGCACAAAAGCAGCAGCAAACACAGAAGAAACCATAAATGACAAATAAGTGCTCAGCCGTTCAACGTTGGTCTTCCTGGGACTTGCTAGCACGAACGAACGAATAACGTCAGTCCTCTGATATTTTTCCCTGACAAACAGTCGGCCGCGATACTCTTTGGCAACGATTCCTTTCGGATAGTTAGGAATCTCACCGATCACAGTAACCGTGTGCCCTAGAGCAGTAAGCTGTCGTGCCAGGTCGCTCATTCGCGTGGCCAATGCACCGACTTCCGGAGGATAATACTGTGAAATAATCAGGATTCGCAAGTGATATCCGATTGTTGAAGTTCTGAGTACAAAGTTAATAAGGTCTCAGCCGTATGTTTCCAATTATATTTCTCCCGCACAGCGTGTTGTCC
>MZGM01000139.1 GCA_002085035.1 Candidatus Zhuqueibacterota bacterium 4484_219 | reverse complement strand
TACTGGAAGACCTCGATTCTTACTCGGAAATTTTAAACAGAACTAAACGTTATTAACATGCGTAAGTTGAAGTTTTTCCCCTATGCCTTCCGCGAATATTTGGTGTTGGTGGTAGTTATTTCACTTTCTGTTGGAATGCTGAATTTGAACTCTAACTCTCAAATCCGCTGGTTGCAAAGTTGCGTGTTGAGTATTTTCGGAACTTTTCAACAAGTAGTTTGCTGGTTTTCTGAGTACAGTGATTTGAAGAAAGAGAATGAACAACTACGCCAAGAAAATATTCGGTTGGCGTATGAAAACAGCATGTTGAAAAAGGCCTATTTGGAAAACATTCGTCTTAGGCGAATGTTGAAGCTACAGCAAAAAAGTAAGTATAAACTTCTCCCTGCCAGTGTGATTGGTCGTAATTACAAGGGGTTTTCACATGCCGTGCTGTTGGATATCGGGCGTCAGAATCAGGTAAAAAAGGATTTGCCAGTTATTTGCAGTTCGGGTGTTGTTGGAAAGTTAGCATTTGTTGGCGAAAAATTTTCGGTAGTGCAACTGATAGATGACATCAATTTTAGGATAAGTGGACTTGTTCAACGCAGTCGTGTAGTGGGAGTGGTTAAGCCAGGGCCGGGTAATGAATGTTATTTGGATTACGTCCCTCTTCATTCTGACGTACGAACGGGTGATCTGGTAGTTACTTCGGGTTACAGCAAAATTTTTCCTAAGGGTTTAGAAATTGGAGTAGTAACGGAAGTGCATAATCCAGAAAATGCTCTATTTGAAAAAATCAAGCTTCAGCTCAGTGCCAACCTTGGGAAAATAGAGGAAGTGTTTATTGTTTTGCAAAATCAATGATTAATTATGAATATATTGAAATATGGTCTAATCTTCATAGGTCTTTATCTCTTGCAACTGACTTTTATTCCGCTTTTAGTTGTCTATGGAATTAAACCAGATATTATTCTCATTTACGTGGTTTACTTAAGCTTCAAAGAAGGACGAATATGGGGTACAGTTTCTGGATTCTTAATGGGTTTGATAGAGGATTTTTTTGGTTTTGGATTTATTGGTCTCAATGCTTTAACTAAATCATTCACAGCTTTTATTGCCCATGCGTTCCCGAGGCAAATTTTGGGTAAACGTCTACTACAAACAGGAATAGTGCTATTTTGCTGTGGGTGTATCCATGATTTTTTATTCAATCTGATCTACTCGTTTGGTGCAGGAGTGAGTGTGGTAGATATTGTTTTTAAATATGCTATCCCCACTGCATTGTACACTTCTTTGCTTGGTGTTTTAATCTGTGCTATTTTCCCTAAAATATTGGACTTCGCTGATGCGGTTTAGTAGTAACAACCGTAAAGTCTTAGAAACATTCTACAAGAATTTTTATTATCTGGTAAGTTTATTACTTTTTTCGATCTTGATTTTACGGTTATTTCAATTACAGATCATTCATGGGAAGCGTTATTTTGTACAATCCGAGAAGAATCGGATTCGGGCAATCACTTTAAAACCCCTCCGTGGTAGAATATTTGATCGCAATGGAGAAATGTTGGTAGGAAATCAACCTGCCTATTCAGTCTATGCCACACCATATGAACTACAAAGTTGGCAAGGCATTTATACTCACTTGGCTAATATCCTCAAAATACCAGAAGATGAACTTAAAACGATAGTAAAAAAGCATCAACAAGGCAAGTTTAATCCTGTGAAACTCAAGCGACAAGTGAATTTCGAAACTTTGTCTCGGATTAATGAAGAACGCTTGGACTTGCCTGGAGTTGGCTTTTGGATTGAATCTAAACGTTTCTATCCCTCATCAGCACGTGTTGCTCATGTATTAGGATATTTGGGAGAAGTATCTCCGGATGAGCTGGAAAAATTCAAAGGTGAAGGCTACCGCTATGGGGATGTAATTGGCAAACAGGGAGTGGAACGCCAATATGAGAAGTTACTCCGGGGTCAATTTGGCTATGAATTTGTTGAAGTGGATGCTTTAGGACGGGAGGTGCGAAAGGTTGAAGAGCAAAAGCCTATTGCTCCTAAGCCAGGTATGGATTTGTATCTTACTATCGACGTGGACATCCAGACGTTGGCTGAGTCACTACTTGGATCACGTAAAGGTAGTTTGGTATTGTTGAATGTCCGCAACGGTGAGGTTCTTTGCTTGGTTAGCAAGCCCGATTTTGATCCAAGTGTATTTGCGGGTATTATTACTGAAAAACAATGGGATTACTTCCAGAATCATCCAAATCATCCTCTCTATAATCGAGCAATACAAAGTACTTATCCCCCAGGCTCAACATATAAACTGGTCTTAGCAATTGCTGCCTTGGAAAGTGGAGTAATAACCCCTGAATGGAGTATTTCATGTTCTGGAAGATTCCGTTTTGGTGCCAGGAATTTTAAATGTTGGAAATCAAAGGGGCACGGTGTGGTGAATTTGTATCAGGCTATAGAGCAATCTTGTAATGTTTATTTTTACCAGCTTAGTTTGAAGACTGGTTTAAGCCGCTGGGCTGATTTTGGTAGAAAACTTGGGTTTGGTCGTAAAACAGGTATCGATATTGGTATGGAGAGTGAAGGAGTAGTGCCTGACGAGGCATATTTGGATTTTCATTATGGCAAGGGGCAATGGACCGAAGGTATGTTGCTTAATCTGGCGGTAGGGCAAGGGGATTTATTAGTGACACCCTTACAAATGGCACAGTTAGCAATGATATTGGCTAATTATGGAAAGTATTTTCGTCCTCATGTAGTGAAGCGAATATACGAACCTGTAACCCGAAAAGAAATCCCGATAAAAGTTGATTCCAGCCAAGTGCAAGGAGTTTCTCACAGGGTGTATGAGATTGTGCGTCAGGGGATGTGGTTAGTAGTTAACGGAGCATCGGGTACTGGTCGGGCTGCAGCTTTACAAGACATTGCAGTAGCAGGGAAAACTGGGACGGCCCAAAATCCTCACGGTGATGATCATGCCTGGTTTATCGGGTTTGCGCCTTTTGATTTTCCCCGGGTTGCTATCGTTGTAATGGTCGAAAATGGGGGTAGCGGTGGAGCAGTGGCCGCACCCATTGCTCGCCAAATATTGCAAGAATATTTCAGGAAGTATCCTGTTAAACTACCTGAAAAGATGGCAATTTCTCTACCAGTTGAGTAAGATATGTTAGATGAATTTGATTTAAAGAAAAAATTCAAATATTTTGATTTCTCTGTTTTTTTCAGCATGATTTTGCTGATAGGAATCGGCATCGCGGCTATTTACAGCGCTACTTATAGCAGTGGTTCAGCAGCCCATTTGAATTACCAACGTCAAATATTGTGGGCAGGATTAGGTTTAATAGTTTTTGCCGTTATTGTATTTACTCCAATGCGATTTTTTCTGGCTTTCGCCTACGTTTTTTATGGTGTTGCAATTGCATCTCTGTTGCTGGTTTTAGTGATAGGACAAAAAGGAAGTGGGGCGCAACGCTGGCTTGAATTAGGCTTTTTACATTTTCAACCTTCAGAATGGGCAAAATTGGCCACTATAATTCTATCCAAACGGGAGTTGTGGTATTTATTAGTGAACATTTTGCTTAATATAGTGGTGGGCATCGTAACCCCCTTTCTGTGGCATTCCCTGCATGAGTATCAGCAGAAAAGAGTGTTGACTTTTTTGGGTTTGGTAACAGATCCAAAAGGTGCAAGTTATCAGCTGATTCAATCCAAAGTGGCGATTGGCTCAGGAGGCCTTTGGGGAAAAGGATTCTTGCAAGGCACTCAAACTCAACTGCGCTTTTTGCCGGAACAGCATACTGATTTTATCTTTTCAGTTATTGCTGAAGAGGCAGGGTTCATTGGTGGGATGATTGTCATTGTGCTGTTCGCTATCATTATTTTGCGGGGGATAAAGATTGCAGCCAGTGCACGGAGTCAATTCTCCAGCTTGGTAGCTATCGGCATGGTCACACTACTGCTTTATCATGTTTTTGTTAATATTGGTATGGTTATGGGGATTATGCCTGTTACTGGTTTGCCATTGCCATTAGTTAGCTATGGGGGGTCTTCGATGCTTGTCAGTATGGCAGCTGTTGCTTTTCTAATAAACATCTCTAAAAGACGATACGAATATTGAAAGAAAGGTTCAAACATGCATCCTGTATTGTTTAAAATCGGTTGGTTTGAGGTTCATAGCTATGGTTTAATGTTAGCACTTTCATTTTTGCTTGGATTATTGTTAGTAGTTAGGCGTGCCAAGGCCCAGAAAATTCCGGTCAATGTGGTTTTAGACATAGCCACAATTAGCGTGATTTGTGGGGTGATAGGGTCGCGCTTTTTCTATGTGATCTTCCATCTGGATGAATTTCGTGGTAATTGGTTAGATACTATTAATCCTATCCAGAGCAGTGGTGAAATTGGTATTGCAGGACTTACTGTAATCGGTGGTTTTTTGTTAGCATTGGTCACAATAACTTTTTATCTTTGGCGTAAAAATCTCCCTATTTTGAAGATTACCGATATTTTTGCCCCCTCTGTAGCCCTTGGTATTTTCCTGACCCGCATCGGCTGTTTTCTAAATGGTTGCTGTTTTGGCAAACCAACAGACTCGCCGTTGGGTTTGGTTTTCCCCGAAAATTCTCCGGCAGGTTTTGTCTTCCCTAATATCCGAATTCATCCCACTCAGTTATACTCTTCTTTTTACGGGCTGGTGATATTTATAGTTCTTTTGATTAGCGAAAAGAAATTTAAAAAATTCGATGGGTTTACATTCTTTCTACTTTTCATACTCTATGGTATAGCCAGGTTTACTGTGGATTTTTTCCGTTATTATGAAAACAGCATGACCCTCCGGCTTGGCGGGATAGCTATCTCAGTAAATCAGGGAGTATGCATTTTGTTGATGGTTGGATTTGGGGCTTTGTTTATCTATTTTTGGCACAAAACACCCTCTAAACAGCTGGACAAGGGTAGTGATTCTTAAATTATTGCCTCATTAAATGCTTGCTTTTTAGAAAATATTTTTTATCTTATTAGGTGGATATTAAATGCAACTGAAATAATGATTAATTTATTAATTTCTTGTCTTAACCGGATGAGGGAGGTAGACATGAAGATTAAACAGTTATGGGAGATTTTGTTAGTTCCTGCTTTGGGTTTGTACCTGATGTCTTGTGCAGGTTCCAGGCCCAAACCTGCTGGAATTGAGGAAGCAGAGAAAAAACAAAAGGTGAACGAAATTTTGGATCTGCAAAAGACGGCAGAAACCGATACGCAACGAACTGAAGAAGATGAGGTATTAAAGCTTTTGGGAATAACACCCGAAGAAAAAACTGAGAAGGTTACTTCAGCTACTTCAAGCGACACAGCGTTGGAGCAAAAGGTAGCCGAATTGGAAGAAGCAGTGAATAAACGCGAGCAAGAGGTGGAACAGCTTAGAGCTGAACTTCGGGCTAAAGAAAATAAGATTGTGGAATTGGAATCGATTTTGAATGATTTGAAAACAGTTACTCCAGAACCTACTACTGTTACCACCTCCACTGCTGTTAATAAGTCAGAATTTAAGTTACGGTACAACGATGCGTTGAATGAATACAGAAATCGCCATTATAAGAAAGCTATCAAACTGTTCGAAAGTCTGATTCAGCTTGACCCCAACACTTCATTGTCAGACAACTGCCAGTACTGGATTGGAGAGTGTTACTACGGTTTAGGAAAATATGAACAGGCCATTGTTGAATTTGAAAAGGTTTTTGCTTTTGTCAACTCCAACAAAGAAGATGCTGCCCAGTTGAAGATAGGACTTTGTTATTTGAGGTTAAACAACAAAAAACGGGCGAAAGAAGAACTCGAGCGGTTAGTAATGAAATATCCCCAAAGCGAATATCTCCCTAGAGCACGACGTCTCCTTAAGCAATTGTAAAATTTGCAAAATAGTTAAAAAGAAAAGGTAGAACCAGTTTATGCCAGAATTACGAAAGGATCCAATTACGGGAAGATGGGTTATTATTTCTACTGAACGTGGCAAAAGGCCATCCGATTTTTTGATTGAACCAGAGAAGAAAAA
>MZGM01000138.1 GCA_002085035.1 Candidatus Zhuqueibacterota bacterium 4484_219 | reverse complement strand
CAAGATTTCATAAGGTCAACACGGATTGATTTGGATGACGAGCAGGGGAACACTTCAATAGGAATTCATGCTGCTTCCCTGGGCGGAGCCTGGCAGGTTGCCATTAATGGCTTTGCAGGCATGCGGATTAAAAATGGAATGCTAAGTTTCAAACCATGGCTGCCAGAGAAATGGGAAAAGTTGGAATTTAAGGTGAAATGGTGGGGCGAGACTTTAAATGTCGCAATAACGCACGAAACTGTAGAATTAAAGTTGGAAACCACTGACCCAACTCGAACAGTGGGGGTGAACATTGCCCAAAGGGTCTGGAGGGTCAAAGGCGGAGAAACTTGTGTTATCTCTGTTTGTTCTCAGTAAATATTTGTTTTTCAGCTTCTGTTTTTGTGTTTTTTCCCTCCAGAGTTTGTTTTCCACTTAGCCAGTTTTGGATTACCTCTATCATTACCTGCACGTGGCCTTTGATTTTGGTACGGGCGCAGTTAGGGTTAGAATGGATGCAAAGTACACCCTTACAATAATAAACCCGTTCCGAACAACCCTGCTGTCGTTGGTAAATGGGAGTAGGGATCATGCGTTCTGTAATTTCTTTGCGGTCAAGGTCTTTACCGCGTAGGCGCAAACCTATTTCTATTGTTTTATCCCACACAAATTTTTGTAGTGCTACTACTTCTGCGTTAGAGTATTTGTCGATGAGATCATCTACAGATCAAGTCCACAATCAATTGACGAATTGATTGTGGATTGTCAGGTTGGTAGAAAGTAAATCGACTAAGTTTCGATAGGGTAAGGCCACCGCGATAGGCCTTCTCAGGTATGTGGGATGTATTTCCTTCCAGCTTTGCAGCAACGACAATTGGAATCGCAAACTGATCGTTAAAATAGTCCAAAATTGCTGCTGTCTCTTGAAAAGTTTCCATTTGTTCCCAATCAAAGACTACAATTACTCCCAGAGCTTTTTGACAAAGCAGATCCCAGGCAAAGCGCTTTGCTGATTGTTCCCAGTTAATTCCATAGAGTTGCAAGGCCATTTGGTCGTCGAGCTGCAACATTCCCCAGCAGATTCCTGTCTTGGTAGTCTCGATTTGTGGACAGATTCTGCGAATCAATTCGCTATTGTCATTCGCTTTAGCGCCAACTACCAGTACTTCGCCAATTCTCATTTCTTGTTTTCCCCATCATACCAACAATGGCGCAGGACGTGTTACTACCTCCTCAGTAAAAGTAGAAGAGGAAGGCGAAAGTATTTTCTTAAAAAATCTAGAGATAACAGCTAATAGTTTTTCCTTTACTGGAGCTGATTTTCCATTGGTTGGTTCTTCTTTCGGCGCCTCAGAGTTGTATTTTTCTGTATCGAAGTAGAAAAGCGACTCGTGTATTATTCCTAATTCAAAAAGGTGAATTATTATTCTGAGAGTTTCTAATTCATCTACTGGGCTGTTTTCAACAATCTGCTCGATACTGTGTTCGCCGTCAACCAGCTCCAATATATTCGTGTGCTGCTGGTCGATTTCATCCAAATAGGGTTCTCTTGCTCGTTCCAGGACAGTATTCAATTTTGGCAGGTGGTTTTTCAAATGTAGCCATTCGTCAGTGATTTTCAACCCCTTAGAAACAATTTCTTGAACAGGCATAGCAATAACTCGTTTACGGTCAAAGTCTTGAAATTCAACGTAAAAAACTCCTTCGTCCCAGGTGAAAAGTCGCATCAATGCTTTTTCCCCCAATATTCCGTTTGTCTCAGCGTCCCAGACTTCCCCATTTTTGACATAAATTTTTCCTTCATGATTGTTTTTAGTTAAGTGAATCACGCCTGTTTTCTGTCCCAGCTCTAGTGTTTGTATCAGATCAACCAAATTCATCTCGTGCAAATTACCAGAGAATCCTCTTTCTACTGCTGGTGTTTGAGGTAAGGTTTTCTTCTCTGCCAGCAAGACATCCAACCGAGCTTGTACTTCCTCAATTTCGAACGGTAAAGAGATGAATTCATCTACACCACTTTTTATTGCTTCGACCCGGGCTTGCAAATTTAATTCTTCTGAAAATAGCACGAATGGTACATATTGGGTTGATTTATTCTTACGTAGAGAATGTACCAGTTGTGTACCTTCCATGTCTGGGAGGTGTTGAGCTGCTAAGATGGCATCTGGGCTTTCGCGCTGGCATGCAGCCAGAGCTTGTTTGCCCGAGTGTACCACCGCAATCTGATATTTTTCTGAGAGATTACGAAAAGCTGTAGTGAGAGTATTATCGATTGAAACCCCTAAGATGCCAATTTCTATTTCTTTGTTTAATAATATCTTACCTATATCAATAGGATGAGGAAAAACATTTTTTATTGTTCGCGAGCGATATTCCAAACCGCAAAGTGTGCGAACAAATTCGCTTAAACCGCAAAGTGTGCGAACAAATTCGCTTTTACCACTACCTACCGTTCCTAATACCAAGATTACGCCTTTGTTAATTTTTCCCTGCCGGAGAACACGTTTATTAAAAGCCTCAAATTCTTCTTGGCTGAGTAGTGGCTCTTGGGTAATCTGAGGAATTTCAAATTCTAGTTTAGGTGCTTCCTGTTTGATTTCTTCTAAAAATCCTTGCTGGTAAAGTTTGACGATACGTTCTAAGGTGACTAAATCCTCATAATGGCTGTCGTCAATAATCTGAAGGACGTTTCTGTGGCCATCGAAAAGCTCTAGGAATTTTGCCACGTCAGGGGTGATTTGTTTTTTCTCCAAGATTTTCAAGAAGTTGGAGCGGATGGAAAATATTGCCTGGGGAGATGGTAACTGACTCATCCAACTTTGACGTTTTTCCAGTCGTTTGTATCCCTGCATTAGCAAACCGAGATTGCTTACAGTGATTTCGTCTGTTACTTCTACGTCTTCAAAAACCATGGAGAAAGTACCTTCTTCCCAGGGCAACATTTGGTAAACCGCCAATTCGCCGCGGAAATTTCCCAGAATGGCGTTTACTACCATTCCGTTCTTGAAAAAAATCTGGCCGCTTTTATTATTGGCGTTTACCAGATTGAGGATGCCAGTGGTGCGTTTGACCCCCAGGCTTTCAATTAGCTCAGCCACACTAATATCACGGAGCTGGCCCGTGAATTTGCCACTTTTAGCATCTAATTCCAACTGACGTCGTTCTAAGCGAGCGAGAATCATCTCAATACGAGCGATGATTTCGTTCACATGCATTGGTTTGATGATGTAATCTTTGACCCCTTGTTGGAAAGCGCGTAATCGATCTTGTAAGCCACTGCGAGTGGTCAAGAAGATGACTGGAATGGTAGCGGTTGCCTCATTTTCCTTCAATCGGGCTAAAAAATCGAAGCCGTTTAGGTCTGGCAGTTCAGTGTCAGTAACGATCAGATCCGGCTGGTATTTCTTGGCTTTTTCCAGCCCATTAGTTCCATTAATCGCTGTGGTTACTTGAAATTGTTGACTCACAAGAGCACTAACCAAAATTTCGATATTCTTGGGGTCATCATCGATTAGCAAAATGGTATGCGTTTTCATAACTTCCTCGATACTTGTGGCATAACCTAATAGATTTTTTCTAATTGTGTATCAGGGTAGTAGTGGGACAAAATTGTAGCGTAGTCATAACCAAGTTCACCCATTACAGCAGCACCGATTTGACACATTCCTACTCCGTGTCCCCAGCCTCGTCCCTTCAATAGTAATTTTTTGGGTTGTTGGCTATCGGGGATTTTTTCTACATAAAAGCAAGAGCTGTAGAGATGTTTGGAAGAAAGCACCCTGCGAATCTCCAACTCTTTGCCCACGATCAAGTCGCCTTTCTCTCCGATTAATTTTACATACATCAGACGGCCAGAATAGCCTCTTTTTAAGGGAATGATGTCAAGAATAGCTCCCAGGTTTTTACCCGATTTGGTTTGAACAATCTCACCAAGTTCTTCGGGCGAATAATTTACTTCCCAGTGGAAATAATGTCTGGCGTACTCTAAATGTGGTGGTAGTTGGTAGATAGTAGGGTTACAGAAAACCTCGGGATTTGTATTTAAGAATTGCTTTATTGCTGTCTCAGTGGTCAAAGTCTGGTATGTTGGAGAAGCTCCCTCCATGTTGTCAACATGTGTGCTAAGATAGGGGATTTTACGATTGTCCCAGACGTTCTCATAGCTTTCAGTAATTCCTGCACAAAGTTTTGCGTACCGAGCATCACAAATCTTATTTTTATGCATTAGCACTTCGCCATTGGTTTGGGTTGCAGCTTTCCGGGAATTTTGTCGAATTCTGCCCACACCATAGAAACACTGACAATGATCGGTGGCGCAAAGGTCAAAAGCTTCTCCCCAGTGATGTTTACCCGCAGTAGCAAAAATAGTACTTCGTGCAGCAATTGTTTGCGCCTTGAGAAAATCTAAATTGCACTCGGGTGACATCTCTGAAGAATTGACGCTAGCTAAATATTCCTCTAGATCCAGCACGTTAATGGCACAAACTTGCCCCTGGGAATCTATTCGGAATTCTAATTTACCACTAAAAATCTGTGTTTCACGATGATCCCAATGGAAGCCTGCACCTACTCTCACGTTGCGGAGTAAAAAACGATTGTTTTTTCTGTCAATGGGAACCAACCGCAACCCCGCTTCAACCTTTTTGCCATTAATCGACAAATAGCCGCTACTTTCTGCAATTACCTGAGAGATAATGGTAGTGCTCCCAAAATCTTCCAGTAATTGCCGAACATTTTCTGCCTCTTCTCGACTGCTAAATGGTTCAGAAATAATCCAAATTTCACGGTTATTTATTTCTTTACCACCAGCCAGGGGGATACGCTGTCCCACCCACATTGCTTCAGTTTTGTGCCCCTGTTTTTGCCATTTCTGGACAAAGGTATCAGCTTGTTGTTCATTGTCGGCAATGGCAAATCGAATTCGATAAATCACTTTAGCAGGAGTGCTTTCTCCGATAGCAATTCGGAAGCTTTTCCCTTTCGCTCCAGAAAATAGCGGCTTTCCCTCAAGGCTGTAAGCCTGAAAAGGCAAGTTGGATTCAAAATCTGTGGATCTTTCGGCCAAAACAATTGCAATACGAATTAATGGTTTCGCATCCTCTTTGCTCCATTCCATCTCATTACCTTTCAAGGCTTATTGACATCACTGCCTTGATTTCAAAATAGTAATTCAAAAGCAAAGAATCAAGTCTTTTTTATTGCAAATTTTGAATTACTATATTTGTATTGTTACTTTTTGAATCTTCATTCGGCACTCGATTATTTCTCGCTAATATCAGTCCCCAACTAAATAATAAGGCAGCGCCTAATAAGACTGGCGGGTAGACATGGTTGTGCCACAAGTACCAATGAATGTTTCGTTCTCCTCTGCTAACCAGGTAAATAGCTACTCCATTGTTAATGATATGGACAATGGTGCTTGGAATGATGCTATTACTCCAATAAGCGAGAAAGCCAAGCACGATGCCTAAAATAGTGATTTGCAAAAACCACCAGGGAATGAAATGAAGAAAAGCAAACAGTATTGCTGAACCAAGGATTGCCCAGCCAATACGCAGATGCTGTTCCAGAATTCTCTGTAGAAAGCCACGGAATAGCATTTCTTCAACAATTCCAGCAAGCAAGGTAGCTGTGAGTACCAACAGGAAAAAATCCACGGTATTCGAGTATCTAAATCCTTCTTTTAGTGCTTCATCAAAGAATTTTGGGACTGGAAAGATCAATTGTGTCAAACGATCCAATTCATCTGCTAAAACCGCTCCGGAAAGTCCTACTATTACACTAGCACCAATTAGTTGAGAGTTAACTCTATTCAAACGGAACCCTTTTTTCAATGGACAATCCTGTTTATGCAACATAATAGCAGCCGGCACTACTAGCAGAATTTCCAGAAAAAACACTGGACTGCGACTAATATCAACACCTGAATCGGTACGTAACAGAAAAGTTGAAACAAGGGTTCCTATGATCAGCAACATTAAAATAGAAAATACCACTATTACAATGGCAGACAGTATTGAAAGAGAAGAGCGAGGTGACTGCATGGAGCCTCCAAACATGAAGAAATGTAGAGTGACCCTCAAAAAACGCTAACTTCAGCTTCCAGGTTTTCCCAGCTTATTTAGTACATATTCAGTTATTTCGCTGAGGGGTAGCTCTATTTGTTCACCTTTGGCCATGTCTTTAAGAATGGCTACATCTTTCTGTAGTTCATTTTCGCCAATTATAATGGCCAGCCGTGCCCCTCGTTTATTGGCTTCGCGCATTTGAGCCTTAAGACTGCGATTGAGGAGATCAAGCTCACAAATAACACCTTGGCGTCTAAGTTTTAATGCCTGTTCCCTGACCGTAGTGGAAGTTTCATTTCCCAAAC
>MZGM01000137.1 GCA_002085035.1 Candidatus Zhuqueibacterota bacterium 4484_219 | reverse complement strand
GTCCCATAGTCATCATAAAAGGAGTAGTTACTCAATACTCAACTGAGACGTTGAAGAATTTATGAAATTATATCTTCAAATGCAAGGAAAAGTTATTGACTTTTGCTTAAGAAATAATTACTTTTGTAAGGCAGACTATTGGAAACTATTTCTCTAACAAATGGTTAAAGTTCAAGTACGATTATTTTGGTTGATACCACCATGACGGAGGGACAATGGTAGTTAAATCGCACAAGATACACGATGCTGAAATGGTTGAAGCTCTGAAAGAGGCGCGCCAGAAAATTTTTACCGAAATTAGGAAGGTGATTATTGGTCAAGATCAGGTAATTGAAGAGTTGTTAATCTCACTTCTGGCACGCGGACACTGTTTATTAATTGGGGTGCCTGGTTTGGCAAAAACTCTTTTGATTAGCACACTGGCTAAAGTCTTACGCCTCAAATTCAACCGCATTCAATTCACTCCCGATCTAATGCCTTCTGATATAACTGGCACTGAGATAATAGAAGACGATCACTCCACTGGTAAAAAGGTGTTTAAATTTGTCAAGGGGCCGGTTTTTGCCAACATAGTTTTGGCCGATGAAATCAACCGCACCCCCCCCAAAACCCAGGCTGCTCTTCTTCAGGCTATGCAGGAACATGAAGTGACCGCAGCCGGAACCACCTACAAGCTAAAAGAACCTTTTTTTGTGCTGGCAACTCAAAATCCGATTGAACAGGAAGGAACCTATCCCCTGCCAGAGGCACAATTGGATCGCTTTATGTTCAATCTATGGGTTGATTACCCTTCTGAACAAGAAGAGATTCAAATTGTCCAATACACTACCTCTGCCTATTCTGGCCAACCCCAGGTGGTACTGGATGCGGAAGATATCACTGCGTTTCAGGACCTGGTTCGGCGAGTACCAGTAGCTACAAATGTAGTGGATTTCGCAGTAAAACTGGTGCGAATGACTCGTCCCAATTTTGACCATTCACCCAAATTTGTCAAAGATTGGATTGCCTGGGGAGCTGGCCCCCGCGCCTCCCAATACCTCATCCTGGGTGCTAAAACCCGCTGCATCCTCGATGGCCGCCCAACACCAGAAATCGAAGATATCCGCGCCGTTGCTAAACCGGTATTAAGACACCGCCTGGTAACTAACTTCAACGCCGAGGCGGAAGGTGTGGATACTATAGAAATTATCGAGCGCCTTTTAGAAAAAGTGTAATATGTCTACGAAACAATATCGTAAATTTCTCCGACCCGAAGTTGTCTCAAAATTGGCAAACATGACCTTGCGCGCTCGCCTGGTAGTGGAAGGCTTCATCGTCGGACTACATCGTAGCCCCTACCATGGCTTCAGTGTCGAATTCGCTGAACATCGCCAATACATGCCTGGAGATGAAATTAAGCACCTCGATTGGAAAGTCTATGGCAAAACCGACCGCTTTTACGTGAAACAATTCGAAGAGGAAACCAACCTTAAATCTTATATTCTCTTAGATGCTTCTGGTTCTATGGGATATGCTTCGAATGCTATCAGTAAGTTAAATTATGCTTCCTATTTGGCAGCAGCCTTAACTTACTTGATGCTAAAACAACAGGACTCGGTAGGCTTGGTTATCTTTGATCAAAAAATCCGCAAATACATACCACCACGCTCCATTTCAACATACTTAACTTTGATATTGAAAGAACTCGACAAAGTTAAAAGTAGCCATCTCACTAATGTAAGTACTGCCTTCCATCAACTAGCAGAACGCATTAAAAGGCGCGGCCTTATCATCGTTCTTTCGGATTTGTTCGACGAACCAGAGCGAGTCCTTAATGGACTCAAACACTTCCGCCACAAAAAACATGAAGTTATTGTGTTCCATATTCTGGATCCTAAGGAACGGCATTTTGACTTTGGTGGCGAGGTCATCTTCAAGGATTTGGAAACCGGAGAGCAAATCCTGACTCAACCCTGGCATATTCGGCAGGACTATCGGCAGCAGATGCAGGATTTTCTTTCTTTCTACCGCAGACAATGCCTGGAAAATCGCATCGACTACGTATTGATGGACACCTCAGAACCGTTCGATAAGGCATTGTTCGAATATCTGATAAAGCGCAAGAAGATCGGCGGATAAATAAGTAGAAGCCTCAGGTATCAACAACCTGAGGCTTTGGAAAAGTTAAATTGCTTTTACATTTACTGCTTTTTTACCCTTCTTGTCTTCTGCAACATCAAAGCTTACCCTTTGGTTTTGTTGCAAAGAATCTTTGAAGCCGGTGTACTTAACGCCTGACTTGTGAACAAAGATATCTTCGCCACTATCCATCTGGATAAAGCCATACCCCTTACGTCGATCAAACCACTTCACCTTACCTTCTGGCATTTTTCCTCCTCTGAGTTTTTAGTTTAGGAGGTGAGAAAAAATAAATGACAACGGTATTCTATTTTTTTCTCACCTCCCCTAACACCGGCTATGTACTCCCGCCGATATTATGGTGTTATAGTGGAAATTTTACTCCAAAACCCTCCAATTGAATGAATAATGTAAGACCACTTTAAAATTCACCCTGCAGTCCCACCGTGAAAGTCCGCATTGGCATTAGATTACTTTCCATCGGTGCGTAGTTGTATTGCAAAAGATTCTTGACGCCAAGTTGAACCGTCAGATGCCAAAAGTCGTAAGAAGCTCGTACATCTAAAAATTTCATTGGCACCCGATCATTAATCGGATAAATTTTTACCTTATCAATCTTACTGGCGTAACGATAGTCCACTTCTATTTGCGCAGAACCGATACGAAACAATGCCTTGATTGTGGCTAAAAGTTTGGGACGATAGGTTAGCGGTTCATTCCATTTCAAGTCCTTGTGATCCATTGCCGTTACGCTGGCTTGTAGACTAGGTATCATGTTCAACCCCAGGATTCGAATGGGCATGCTGATATTGGTAGTCGCTTCGATGCCCCGAATGCGTGCCCGGGGAATATTACGAAATTGGATCTGGCCTCGAATCAAATCCAGATGTGCCTCGATCAGTTCCCAATATTCATTGTCGAACAGAGAAACATCGACATTCCAATTTTCCGTGACATAGTGGCGGAACCCCAGATCATACGCCCAGGAACTTTCTGCCTTAAGCCCGGGGTTTGCTTTAATTTTAAAATTCATGATTGCAAGTTCCAAATAGCGTTCCACAATAGTTGCCGCCCGAAAACCACTTCCCGCCGAAGCTCGCAAACTGGTGGTAGACCAAGGCTGCCAATTGATACCAATCCGAGGACTAAACAAATCTTCTTTTGGCCCCCCGATCAATTGATAACGATCATACCGAAACCCGGCAGTCACTCGCAAGTTCTCGCGTATTTTCCATTCATCCTGTAGATAAGGGCCGATGAAAAATCCCTTATGATCACCAAAATATTTAGTGCTACCAGCATCATGCTGGTATTGCATCCCGATAGTGACAGTATGCCCTGAATGAGGAAGCCAATCCACTTGAAATTCCATACCCTGACCCAAAGCTGGATTAAACCCGGCGGCTTCGCCAAATTGATTGCCCATCAATGTACGAACAAATGAAGCCCTTACATTTATCGCAAAACGTGAAGAGACCGGAATTGCTAATTTGGAGTAGACGCTCAACTGATTTGTCTTTGCGTAATTGTCTAAATTGGCTTCGTCCACTTCATAGGGATCATTCTGACCCTTCCACTGAATAAAAAAACCTCGATAAATAAAACTATATGCTGCATAGCCAGTCCACTTAATATTGTCCGGAAAACGGTAATCAAACTTACCAGTAAGATTATATTTTTTGAAATCACCGAGTTGAGTGTAGCCAGTGGACATAAAACGTCCGGCAGAAATGCGCATCCCCAACCGTCCAAATTGCTTGCTGTAGCTAATATCGGTGTAATAACATTTACTACACCACCGAGAGCTGATGCACCCCACAAGGTAGAACCAGCACCCTTGAGCACTTCGATTCGCTTAATATCCAGTGGTGGCAACATATCCCAATTGAACTCGCCTGTATCGCTGGCATAGACCGGCACGCCATCCAGCAGCAGTAATACTTTGTTCCCTGCGCCATAAGTATAGCCTGTGGAGCCACGGATGTTAATCTGATTTCCGATAAAATTGATCCCGGGTACTGTTTCCAATGCCTCGATTAGATTGGTTGGATTACGCCTTTTAATCTCTTTAGCACTTACTACTGATATTGAAACAGCAGCCTGGTCAAGACGCTGTTTCGTTTTGCCAGCAAGTACCACAATTGGATCAAATTCAATAGGAGTTTCCCTTAACTCAAAGAAGACTTTGGTTTCTTGTTTATCCCGGACCAGAATATTCTTCAGTGTAACTGACCGATACCCTATCATGGAAGCACGAATGGAATAGGTCCCTGGAGGAACCTTTTCAATGGTGAAATTCCCATTACGATCCGTGCTGGCTCCTCGGACAGTACCCATAATTTGGACATTTGCACCCGGAAGCGGTGCTTTGCTTTTGCTATCAATCACCTTGCCAGTCACATAACCCGATGCAATCGATGCAGTTGGCACAAGTAGTAACGCAAATTGAAGCAGCAAACTTGAACATCCAAGGCTCAGACGCATCTAATCCCTACCCCTCTGTAAACATATAAGCAAAATTTCCATTTTATTAAATCTCTTACAGTCGGCTTTCATTGATTTATCTAAGGCCAATGTGCATAGATATCGTATCCCTTGACTGTACCATTGGGTACTATTTTGATTTTTCCTGGTTGACCAGGGTTTTCTGGATCTTCATAAAAACCTATGGTTCGAAAATCGTCGAGTCCTGAGCGTTCAGACAGCCAAAATACAGCCAGATATTCTATCGCCCCATATCTACTTGGAACTGGGAGTTTATAATGATAGGGATTTTCATTTATGCTGAAATCCATTGAGAGTAGATAGATAAGATACTCAACATCCTTTTGGGGTTTACGGAAATAGGCACCAATGGCTGTTGCAAGCGTGTTGGGAGGAAACGGTCCATCAAAATGGATTGTTCCTTCGATGAATGCATCGCGTTCAACCCGGGTTAGATTTGCCCACAGTTCGGTTCTTACATAAGGCTCTTCCGGAGTAATATCAATAGAAGCTGGCAAAAAATTGGGTGCTATTTTCAGTGTAAAAACATCTGCCAGGTTCGATTCTGTCTCTGTATTGTACCACCACAAACCGATAGCTTCATAATGACCAAAAGGGAGGGCAATCTCAGTGTAAATCGTATCACGAGCAAATTCCCCAGCACTTCGGTCGATTTGCCAAAACGGAAGACTATTAGGGCTGAGATATAATTCATTGATGGCATGCGGGGGGAATTTAGGTGCTACAAACAAGTAAATCCCTTCTGTATTCTCAGGTATTCTGCTATTAATAAATATGACATCAACGCCCAATTTACCGGGAAGTGGAGCTATGCCATGGTCAATATTGCACTCTAACCACGCACCAATGACCACAGTAACAAGTAAAAAAAGAATAATCTTTGTTTTTGTCATTCTCTTACCCAAACAATTCATTGGGGTAAAAATCATTTTATGAATAATAGTTTTCTTGTTTGTGATAATCCAAGGATACTAATTCTACAAAAATAAATCCCTGAAGGAACTTGTCGATTATTATCATCTGACCCATCCCAATACAAATGATGAGTTCCCGAAATAAACCACCCATCCGCTAAGGTTTTGACAAGGGATCCATTGGAATCAAAAATTTGCAGTTGAACATGCCCAGATGTTGACAAATTAAATGGGATAACTGTCGAGTTATTAAAAGGATTAGGATAGTTTTGCTTCAGGCTGAAGGAAGTTGGAATAGACTGCTCCCTTTGCTCTACCCCTGCAATCAGTTGTGGGGAGATTTTCACTGGATTATTAACAAGATGAGCCAATCTTTCTCCATCCGATTGGGTCAGATGTTTTTCAGGCAAAAAGTAGACTGTGTAGTTTAACTCAATAGTTACACTGTCCTGGTCGGGTTTATTCTGAAATAATACGCCATTGTCTCCGTATGACATATTATCTCCAGTATCAAAGTCACCAAAAATAAGACTGTCAGCCTGTCCGCCATTTTTATTGTCATAATAGTACAATTCGACGCTGCCCCATTTTTGCTCTTTGAATTGTCCAATTTTGAATAACGACCCTTGTTCGCCAGTAGTCAAATCCCAGGCGTTCACAGGAATATCGATTGTTTTATTCACCAGATCGGGATTGCCATCAATAATGAGTCCATTGTTGTATTGGTTGTAAAATTTCATTCCAATCGCATTTGAATTGTAATCCCACGATTCACGGAGATGCTTTAGGATAACCTGAATCTCAATTACACCACCATAATATATTATTAAATCTTGTGGCGCAAGGCTTGTTCCACCTCTAATAGTTCCACTAAATGGATAAAATTTTGAAGTCACAGGAAATGTAATCTCATCAAATCTAACTCCAGCGACTTCAAGGGTCATATTGACATATCTAATCATTCTTACAACAGGATGTTCTGTCG
>MZGM01000136.1 GCA_002085035.1 Candidatus Zhuqueibacterota bacterium 4484_219 | reverse complement strand
TTCTCGCTCTTGCAATAGGGCAGTAAAGGTGATTGATGTCCCTGCCTGTTGTATTGTTTGAGCTAATTTTTTGAAAATCAATGCACCTACCAGGTCGTCGTAGAAAAGCACATTACCTACATCAAAGAATATCCATTTGATCATACGTTTTTGCCTTGTTGTAAATTTCGACACTCCTCAATCACCGTTTGGTAGATTCTCAAGATTGCCTGGTTGCCCAGAGGCCCGCCATTGTTGCGGGTGATAGCACGGAGAATTTCTTGTTCGCGTTTAGGATCGTGGATGGAATAACCGCGGTTATTTTTTATTTTGAGAATTTCCATACTGCACCGCGCCCGCTGATTGAGGAGCTCAACAATTTGCTGATCGATCTCATTGATTTTGTTACGCCAGTCACTAATATCCATCGGTTACTCCTGAAATTGATGATTTTAGATTCCTGATGTATTTTGCAACAGAAGTTAACAATTCAAGTTCACTCTTATTAGCATTGTTTCGAATTAAATCAATGAAAGCGCTTCCTACAATCACACCATCGCAGTGTCGGGAGATATTTTGAGCATCTTCAGGGGTTGCAATTCCAAAACCCACCAGGAAAGGTTTGGTGATAAGTTCTCGAACATGTCGAAGAAATTTCAATAGATTGGGATTAATCCCTTTGCGAGCGCCAGTAACTCCTGTGACAGAAACGCAGTAGACAAAATCGGTCGAAAGCTCACCAATGTATCGGATCCTTTCCGATGGGGTATTGGGTGAGATTAAGAAAATGTTGCTCAAACTAAATTGCTGGCACAAGCTTTTTAGCTCCCCTGCTTCCTCAGGTGGAAGGTCAGGTACAATGAGTCCATCCACACCAATCTCGGCTGCTTTGGCCAAAAATTCTTTGTAACCAAATTGGAGAATAGGATTGATGTATCCCATAAGAATCAGTGGGACAGGACTTTGTCTCCTAATGTCGCTCACCAGATCAAAAATTTGGGTTAGAGTTATTCCTTGTTCCAATGCAACTTGTGATGATTGCTGGATTGTGGGTCCATCTGCCAAGGGGTCAGAAAAAGGAATACCGATTTCGATCATATCAGCACCGTTTTTTGCTGCTTCTAATACCAGGGGTACCGTCAGCTCCAGATGGGGATAACCAGCAGTAATGAAAATACTTAGCAATTTGTGTTGATTTTGTCTTGCGGTTTCAATTGTGTGTGTGATTCGGTTCATTTCAATATTTTCGGTTTGTAATTACGCTCAAAAGAAAAATGATTATTTGACAAGATTAACTGGATAATAACAAAAAGCGGCGACCTCCAAACAAGATTTGATGAGTATGTTAATCTGAGAACTTTGGTGATCAACCAGAGCGAGCCATCGCAAGTTTAAGGTAATCATTGATTTTCATGCGCTTAGGCTAAGTTCCATTGCTCTTTCTTTAGTGGGTACCCGAAGTACACATAATTCTTAGTAAATCAGCATCCACTCGCTCGATTGCTTCACTGCAATGCGATGGAATCTAAGCGTTTAGCCACAATTTCAACGTCTTTGTCACCTCGCCCCGAAAGACAAACCACAACGCTGTCGCCAGAATCAAATTGATGTACAAGATTAGGCAGGACAGCTACGGCGTGGGCACTTTCCAACGCCGGTATGATCCCCTCTGTCTCAGCTAATAGCTGAAATGCGCTCAAAGCCTCTTCATCGGTGACCGCAGTGTATTCTACGCGTCCGGAGTCTTTCAAATAACTATGTTCCGGCCCCACGCCAGGGTAATCCAGACCGGCAGAAACAGAGTGTGTTAACTGGATTTGCCCGTCCTCATTTTGTAAAAGATAGCTCATGGCTCCATGCAATACCCCGGGGTGGCCACAAGAAAGTGGTGCCGAGTGGTGTCCAGATTCTAATCCTAAGCCCGCTGCCTCTACTCCGAGCATTTTTACCTCCGGGTGAGGTAAAAATGGATAAAATAACCCCATGGCATTACTGCCACCCCCAACGCATGCTACCAGACAAGCAGGCCACTTTTTCTCTTTATTAAATATTTGCTTCTGTGTTTCGCGGCCGATAACCGATTGAAAATCTCTCACCATCATGGGATAGGGGTGTGGTCCTACCACCGACCCGATGAGATAGAACGTATCTCTCACATTTGTTACCCAGTCGCGAATAGCTTCATTAATGGCATCTTTTAATGTTCGACTTCCCGAACTAACACATTTGACTTCAGCACCCAATAGGCGCATGCGGAATACATTCAAACGTTGTCGCTGCATGTCTTCTTCACCCATATAGATGACACATTGGAGGCCAAATCGTGCCGCTACCGTAGCAGTAGCTACTCCGTGCTGCCCGGCCCCTGTTTCAGCAATAATTCGAGTTTTGCCCATTCGTTTAGCAAGTAGTATTTGCCCCAGGGTGTTGTTGATTTTGTGAGCTCCGGTGTGATTAAGATCCTCTCGTTTTAAATAGATTTTTGCCCCACCCAATTTTCGGGTGAGATTCTCGGCGAAATACAGAGGTGTAGGTCGCCCAGAATAATCTTCCAGATAAGAAGAAAGCTCCGATTGGAAAGAGGGGTCTTTTCTGGCTTTATCGTAGGCTTTTTCCAATTCGTCCAGAACAGGAATCAATATTTCTGGGACGTATTTACCACCATAGATTCCAAAGTGTCCGCGTTCATCAGGTAGCTGTTGGTTTGAATTTTTTTTCTCAATTACTGTTTCCATATCGAAACCTATTAATGATAGTGAATACCTGCCGTAGCTTGTCGTAGTCTTTGTGACCAGGAGCTTGTTCAACCCCGCTGCAGATGTCAACCCCGTAAGGTTGCACGTATTCTAAGGCTTCAGCAAGATTCTCAGCTTTAAGTCCTCCGGCTAAAATGAGATGGCCAAACTTTTTTGCCTCTCTGGCGATTTTCCAGTCACAGGTTTTTCCGGTTCCCCCAGGAAGATGGGGATCATAGGCATCGAACAGATAACCGTGCACATGGTATTCAGCAATTTGGGGAAACACACGGCCACCCTGCACCCGAAATGTTTTGATTACCGGAAGATGAAACTGGTGACAAAATTCAGGACTTTCCTGACCACTAAGTTGGACAGTGGTTATGCCGCTTTGTTTTACTATTTGCTCTATTTTTGCTAAATTTTCGTCTACGAACACCCCCACTCTTTCCACAAAAGGCTCTTTACTCTTAACATTTGGCTACACCCGTTAGCTGTTGAATGTTTGACCAACGTTGGAACTCCGCATCAAGAATTCTCCTACCAGCACGGCATCAACGTCAACTGATGCTAATTTTTCAATATCCTGGCGGCTGTGAATACCGCTTTCACTTACTTTGATTTTCGACTCTGGTATTTGCTCTGCCAATTGCAGCGTGGTCGATAAGTCCACTTGCAAAGTTTGAAGGTTGCGGTTATTAATTCCAATAATTTCGGCGTTTGCAAGTAACGCTGTGTCCAATTCCGCCTGGTTATGAATTTCTACCAATGCAGCTAATCCCAGTTCTGTACTCAATTGGAGAAAATCACTAAGCTGCTGCGACGACAGAATAGCAGTGATTAAAAGGATAGCATCTGCGCCGTTAGCTCGGGATTCGTAAATCTGATATGGGTCGATGATGAAATCCTTGCGGAGCAGGGGTAAAGTAACCTTTTGCCGAATCCTATTCAAAAAATCGATCTTTCCCAGGAAATATTGCTGTTCGGTTAGAACAGAAATAGCCGCCGCGTCGTTTTCGGCGAAGATGCAAGCCAGGGTTACAGGATCGAAATTCGGACGAATCAGGCCACGGGATGGCGATGCCTTTTTCACTTCAGCAATGACAGCAATTTCTCCAGGTTTCTGAATTGCTTTGTAGAAATCTCTGGTGGGGGGGAGGTTTGCTATTGAATCTTTCAAGCACTCCAACGAAACCAGAGTTTTTTGAGTCTTGAGTTCTAGTTGTTTTTCCCGCGCTACTTTTTCCAGAAAGTTGGACATGATACCTTTCGGCTTTAAATTCAACTGTTACTGAATCGACGCATCTGTTCCAGCTTGTCAAGAGCAGCACCTGAGTCGATGGATTCAGCAGCTAATTTTGCTCCCTCAATAAAACTTGCTGCGCTTCCGGCTACATACAAACCACATGCCGCATTGGCAATGACTACATCTCTTGTTGGTCCGTGTTTGCCTTTGAGAATTTCAAGCGCTATGCTGGCATTTTCTTCTGGCCCGCCGCCCAGAATCTCCTCTCTATTAGAGGGAGTGAGACCAAAATCTTCTGGGGTTACCTTTTTTTCCAAGATATTTCCTTCCGAAAGTTCAACCAAGTAAGTAGAGGTAGTAATGGATACCTCATCCAGACCATCTTCGCCGTAGACAATAAGCGCCTTTTCCGTTTCCAGTTCGCGTAATACTTCGGCCAAAAGGTTTGCCAAATAGCGATCGTAGACCCCAATAAGTTGTCGTTGGGTGCCGGCAGGATTTGTGATTGGTCCCAGGACGTTGAATACGGTACGCACACCGATTTCCCGACGGGGGCCAATAGCATATTTCATTGCTTGATGAAGCATTGGAGCAAAAAGAAAAGCGATACCTATCTCATCCAGGCATTGTGCAATTTTTTCGGCTGGGAGGTCAATTTTTACTCCCAGTTGCTGAAGCAAATCCGCACTGCCACATTTGCTGGACACGGAGCGATTCCCGTGTTTTGCCACTGGAACTCCGCAACCAGCAATAACTAAAGCCGCAATAGTAGAAATATTGAAACTGCCAAAACCATCACCGCCTGTACCACACACATCGATTGTTCCTTTTCTATTGGTGGGCACTGGTGTAGCTTTATTTCGCATGGTCTGAGCAAACCCGGCTATCTCCTGCGCGGTTTCACCTTTTAGCCGCAAAGCAACTAAAAATGCTCCAATTTGAGCTTCTGTGGCTTTACCCTCCATAATTTGTGCCATCACACTGCTGGCTTCTTCTCGGCTGAGGCTTTTACCCTCGATGAGGCGTTTAATTGCCTCGCGAATCATGGTAACCTCCTCCTATTTTGCAACAAATTTAGTTCTTTAAATATTGTGAATTATTTTCCTAAAAAATTAAAATTCAAATAGCAAAATGACAAAGAAAAATGCAAAATCTGTTTTTGAATTCCTATTTGGATTTTGATTTGTATTTTTGCATTTTAATATCTGATCTTTACATTACGCTGCAAGAAATTTTCCAAATTTTTTAACAGCTTTGAATTTCATAGCTTGTGGCTCTCCCGCGCTAGGACATTCAGAAAATTCCGCAGAATTTTTTTGCCTTCGGTTGTCAGAATTGATTCGGGGTGAAATTGTACCCCATAAATTGGCAGTTGTCGATGAGTAAGTCCCATAATCAGTCCATCATCAGTCTCGGCAGAAATCTTTAAACATGAAGGTAAACTGGCTTTTTCAACCAGTAGAGAGTGGTAACGAGTGGCCACAAACGGGTTTGCTACGTTCTGAAAAATACCGTTACCATTGTGCCTGATGAGTGAGGTTTTACCATGTACTAAAGATGGTGCCTGTACAATTTTTCCTCCAAACGCTTCGGCGATAGCTTGATGACCCAGGCAGACTCCCAGGATCGGGAAACATTTTGCAAACTCCTTGATAGCTTCTAATGTAATTCCTGCTTGCTTTGGTCTACCTGGCCCCGGGGAAATAACTAACCCTTGTGGTTGTAAACGAGCGATTTCTTCAGTACTGATTTCGTTATTACGAAACACACGAAGCACTGCTCCCAATTCTCCCAGGTACTGTACCAGGTTGTAAGTGAAAGAGTCGTAATTATCGATCACGCAGATCATTCCAGACCTCGTTCGGCCAAAAGAATTGCTTCCCGCAGAGCTTTGGATTTTTCCAGAGTTTCCTGAAATTCCCGTTCTGGTTTAGAGTCAGCAACAATGCCAGCGCCAGCCTGGAAGTAAGCCTGATCCCCCTGAGTAACAATCGTACGGATGGTAATGCAGGAATCCAGGTTTCCGGAGAAATCAATGTAGCCTAATGCTCCAGCGTAGATACCGCGTTTGGTAGGTTCCAACTCTTCAATAATCTCCATAGCTCGTACCTTTGGTGCTCCGGTGACAGTGCCTGCGGGGAAACAGGCTGTTAATGCATCCAGGGAATCCAGTTCTGGGCGCAAGCGTCCGCGCACACTCGAGACTAAATGCATGACGTGGGAATATTTTTCTATTTGCATAAATTCCGGCACTTCGACCGTGCCGTACTGAGAAACTCTGCCTACATCGTTACGTCCCAAATCCACCAACATAATGTGTTCGGCGCACTCTTTTTCGTCGGCTCGTAATTCTTCCGCCAATTGTTGGTCTTCTGCTTCATTTGCTCCGCGCTTTCGGGTTCCAGCAATCGGTCGAACCTCAACAATGCCATTTTCCACTCGTACCATAAGTTCTGGTGAGGAGCCGATAATATTAGTATCACCCATTTGAAGGTAATAAAGATAAGGAGAAGGGTTAATTGCTCGCAGCGCACGGTAAATATCGAATGGGTAAACACTTATTTGTGTTTGAAAACGTTGTGAGAGAACAACTTGGAATATGTCTCCAGCTCGAATGTATTCTTTAGCATGATGAACAGCTTTGCAGAAATCTTCCTTACAAAAATTTGACTGTATTTTCCCCTCACTTTTCTTGAAACCCGGTCCCCATCTTACTTCATAGCGTAAACTATTTTCGAGTTGTTCTATTTTGTCTATAGCTTTGATGTAGAGGGGTTTTAGGTCTTTTTGTTCGGTTTGGCAAATTGCGTTAGCGATTATGCTGATTTCGTGTTTGAGATGGTCAAACACTAAAATAGTGTCGAAAAACATCAGTACAGCTTCATCTTGTTGTAAGTCATCACTGGTAGCAGTAGGAAGTTGTTCCAGGAGCCTGACGACATCGTAGCCAAAATATCCTACTGCACCGCCGGTGAAACGAGGGAATCCCTCGATGTAGACAGGATGATAATGGCGCATGATTTTGCGTATTTCGTCGAAAAGATTCCCTTGAAACTGCTGAACATCCCCTGCCTGTTCTAATCTGATTGTGCCATGAGAATATCGGAGTGTTAGAAATGGATCTTTGCCCAGGAAAGAATAGCGTGCGGTTTTCTCTCCTCCTTCTACACTTTCCAACAGAAAGGCGTATTGACTTTTCTGACG
>MZGM01000135.1 GCA_002085035.1 Candidatus Zhuqueibacterota bacterium 4484_219 | reverse complement strand
AGAATAAGTGAGCTGGCAAAGAGGACAAGGGGATTTGTAGTGCCGGAGATGAACTATGGACAGATTGCCTTTGAACTAGAAAGATGTAGTCATGGAGAAGCAAACGTAGCTTTTGTTCATTGTAAAGGGAAAGAAGTTGATGATTTGAAAAATATCTTTCATGCAATTAGAAATCTACTAACTGAAAAAACCGGTCGCGAGGAAATTATTGAGTACAGAAATGAGTAAAGAAAAACATCATCCGATGGAATCCTGGCTTCGGATGGACAGGATTCCTCACATCTGGTGCCCGGGGTGTGGAATCGGTACCACTTTGACTGCTGTTATTGCTGCACTGGAAAAAATAGAAGCCAACCCAGATGAAGTATGTGTAGTGTCTGGTATTGGTTGTACCGGTCGAGCTGCTGGCTACCTTAAATTTGATTCATTTCATACTACTCATGGTCGAGCAATTCCTTTTGCCACAGGCATCAAACTTGCGAATCCAAAATTAAAGGTAATGGTTATTTCAGGTGATGGCGATTTGGTGGCGATTGGAGGAAATCATTTTGTCCATGC
This sequence comes from Candidatus Zhuqueibacterota bacterium 4484_219, assembly GCA_002085035.1. Classification (GTDB taxonomy): domain Bacteria; phylum Zhuqueibacterota; class JdFR-76; order JdFR-76; family 4484-219; genus 4484-219. Next base: position 5,933 of record MZGM01000135.1, on the reverse strand, counting down.
CGCTCGCAGGAACATAGACTTGACTGTGATATGTGTCAATAATTTTATTTACGCTATGACAGGTGGACAAGTTGCACCTACTACTCCACTTACAGCGTACAGTACAACCTCACCTTATGGCAATTTCGAGCCACCAGCTAATATCCCTCGCTTGGCTGAGGCAGCCGGAGCTGTGTACGTGGCAAGATGGACAGCACTTCATGTCCGCAGATTGACCAAATCTATTGTTGAAGCAATACAAAAACCGGGCTTCTCTGTGGTTGAAGTTATTTCGCCCTGTGCTCAGTATTATTCAAGAATTAATAGATTGGGGGATGGACTTGATATGATGAAATTCTATCACCAGAACTCGCTGATAAAGCATATGGAACCTACGGAAAATCTCGATATACAGTATCAAGAACAAATTATAGTAGGAAAATTCGTAGACAGGGAAAGAGTACCATTCACTGAACTTCAAAAGGAAGGGTGCAATTGAAGGCTAATCCCAAAGATGTTTTTAGCGGTACCTACTACATAGATGGCGACGTTGCCTGTGCCTACGGTGCTGCGGCAGCAGGGTGCAAATTTTTGGCAGGCTATCCAATTACACCATCAACCGAAGCTGCCGAGGCATTTGCCAAACTGGCTCCACAAATTGGGGCAATGTTTATTCAGATGGAGGATGAACTTGGTTCAATAGTGGCTGTTTTGGGTGCTTCCTGGGCTGGCAAAAAATCAATGACTATAACCTCCGGTCCGGGATTTTCCCTTATGATGGAGGGTATCGGATTTGGCGCCGCCCTGGAGACTCCTTTTGTGATCATCAATATCCAGCGGGGTGGCCCATCCACAGGGGTTCCTACCCGCACCGGTCAGGCAGATATGATGCAGGCAAGATGGGGATCGCATGGAGATTATGAAATAATTGCCCTTTCGCCAGATTCTCCCCAGGAAAGCTTCGAATTTACTATTAAGGCGTTTAACCTGGCAGAGCGCTATCGTGTCCCTGTTATGTTGATGTCCGATGAGTGTGTCGGACACATGACTGAAAAAGTTGTCATACCATCTGCTTCCGAAATTGAAGTCGAACCTCGAAGATTTTATCATGGTCCCAAAGATCAATACCTTCCATTTAAACCGGAGAGGGATCTTGTTCCTCCAATGGTGAAAGCTGGTGAGGGGTACAGATTGCATCTTACCGGATTGGTGCATGACGAGAACGGCTATCCTTTGTTGGATTGCGATATTGATGAAGTAACTCAAAAATCGACTACAAGAAGGTTGGTAGACAAAATTCGAGCCAATGCGGACAAAATTATTGAAATAAAGGAAGATAGTTTAGACGATGCTGAAGTGGTGGTTGTCTCTTATGGAATAACTTCCCGGGTTGCACTGAAAGGAATTGAACAAGCGAGAGAATATGGCATAAAGGTAGGTAGCTTACGACTGGTAACAGTGTGGCCATTCCCGGAAAAAAGAATAACTGAACTTGCCCATAAGATAAAAGGTTTTGTTGTGCCGGAGATAAATTATGGACAGATTGTTTTTGAAGTGGAAAGATGCAGTCATGGGAAAGCAAATGTTGTTCTTGTTCCTCATGGTGGAGCAGGAGTCCACAATCCGGATGATATTTTCGAAGCGATTAAACAAGTAGCCAAAAATAAAGAGAAATATGAAGGTGTTGTTGAATACAGAACTAGTTTAGAACGTTTAATCTTTGGATAAGCCCAAAAGTACTAAAATGAATCAGAATTCCGTTATTGTTAGCCTTGCAAATGCCCTGGAAAGAACAGGATTGGAAAAAGTTTGTGTAGTATCGGATGTGTTGTACAAAAAGGGCATCGCTGATTACCTGGGAGTTGATTTGTTTCATACCACCAGGGGTAGAACTAATTGTTCTTATGGGGGATTTGGTTACAATAGGGGGGAATCATTTCATGCACGCTGCGCGCAGAAAAAGTTGAAAAATGCTCCCAGTGTCAATTCGGTGTTTCCACTTTATATTTGTCCTGAACAGCCATTCAACATCCCGCATCTGGCCAAGTCGTGTGGTGCTGTCTATGTGGCAAGATGGACAGCATTACATAAAGCGGAACTAACTAACTCTATTGCTGAGGCTTTGCAAAAACAAGGGTTCTCTGTGATAGAGGCTATTTCTCCTGGGGAGGGAAATTTCGCTGGAGTTGATGGGGTGGCTTCTGATGCGAGAGAAAAACTGCTGAAATTTTACTATGATAATTCAGAAATAAAAGATACCGAACCTACTGAGAACTTGGCTATAGACTCAGACAAAAAGATTATAGTAGGAAAATTTGTTGATTGGGAGAGACCAACATTTATTGATCTTTACAATAATCAACTGAGGCACACCTTGGGTAATAAATTCGTACCCTATGAATGATATTATTAACAGGTTCATAAATGGGAAAAAAAACAATCGGGATTAGATTCGCAGGATTTGGTGGACAGGGTATAATCAGATCGGGTATTATTGTAGGTAGAGCAGTATCTATTTACGATAACAAGTTTGCCACCATGAATCAGTCCTTTGGGCCAGAAGCCAGAGGTGGAGCCTGCAGTTCTGAACTGGTAATATCTGATAGTAAAGTACTTTATCCTTATGTTACAGTATCAGATGTTCTGGTCGTCATGTCCCAGGAAGGCTATGATAAATTTGAGCCAGAATTGAGTGAGGAAGGGATGCTTTTGATAGATGAGGACCTGGTGAAACCTAAGCCTCCTCGGGGCAAGATTAAGATTTTTTCTATCCCTGCCACCAAATTGGCTGAAGAATTAGGAAATCGTATTGTGGCAAATGTGGTAATGCTTGGATTTTTTACCAGCCTCACCAAAGTAGTTTCAGTAGAGGCAATGCGAAAGGCAATTCCAGAGTCAGTACCATCGCGATTTGTAGAACTTAACCTTAAAGCATTTGATTGTGGTTACGAATATTCCAGGAAGCAAAAATGTTAAAAGAAACTACAAAATACTGGCGAACCCCGCTTGACATCGATAAAGTAAAAGTACCCCAGGGAGAGGTTCATATAATAAAAGATAGATGCAAAGGATGTGGATTTTGCGTTGAATATTGTCCCAACAACGTCTTGGAATTTTCAGATGAATTCAACCTGATGGGATATCATCCACCTTTTGTGAAGAACGAAGACGCTTGCCGGGGGTGTGGGCTCTGTGAGATGCTTTGTCCAGAATTTGCTATTTGGGTTACCATAAAAGAAGATGCCGCCAAAGATAGTTTACAAAAATAAATATTTGAACTCTTGTACAATATTTCCTGAAATTGATTGACTACAAATATCTTATCTCAATCTAATCAAAGCTCCTTCTTTTGTTTTCTTCTCTCAGCCTCTCCCCTTCCTTGTTGAATTTCTCTCTTGCATTTGTCGTTTTTTTCTTTTAAGTTTTAAACACTGCTACTTCGATCAGGGAGAAAAGGAAAATGTCGTCTACAACTTACGAATGCGATTTTTTAGTTATTGGGAGTGGTATTGCTGGGTTAACGTTTGCTCTGAAGGTTGCTCAGGAAGGCACTGTCCATATAATCACTAAGAAAGCTAAGGCGGAGTCTAACACCAACTATGCCCAGGGGGGTATCGCGGCAGTGTGGGATCCCGAAGATTCCTTCGAGCAACATATTCAGGATACCTTAGCTGCAGGTGCCGGACTTTGTCATCCTGATGCAGTGGAATTAATCGTGCGTAATGGTCCGGAGCGAGTCAATGAGCTAATGAAATGGGGAGTAAAATTCTCAACTACTCCTAATGGCCGTTTGGACCTGGGACGAGAAGGTGGACACAGACGCAATAGAATTATCCATGCTACTGATCTTACCGGTAGAGAAGTAGAACGGGCGTTGCTTAACTCAGTAAAAGAAAACAAAAATATCCGCATTTTTGAAAATCATATGGCTGTAGAGTTGATTACTGAACACCACCTGCAAAATAAGCAAACCAGACCAAAACAGCAGCCCATTCATTGCTGGGGAGCCTATGTGTTAGATGTAGAAGCAGACCAGGTGAAAACGTTTCTTTCCAGAACAGTCTTGTTAGCCACTGGAGGGTGTGGCCACGTTTATTTGCATACTACTAATCCCTCTATTGCTACTGGCGACGGCGTAGCCATGGCCTATCGAGCTGGTGCCTGGGTAGGTAATTTGGAGTTTATGCAATTTCATCCTACCACACTTTTTTACCCCGGCGCCAACTCATTTTTAATCTCAGAAGCAGTACGCGGATTTGGGGGCATTTTACGAAATAGTGAGGGTGAAGCCTTTATGGCTAATTATCATCCCATGAAGGATCTGGCCTCAAGAGATATTGTTGCCCGAGCTATCGATGCAGAGTTGAAACGCAGTGGCGCTGATTGTGTTTACCTTGATGTAACCCATCTTGATCCCAATGAGGTAAAATCTCATTTCCCCCATATTTACGAGAAATGTTTGGAGCTGGGATTAGATATTACTGCTCAGCCGATCCCGGTGGTTCCGGCTGCTCATTACATGTGTGGGGGAGTAGTTACCAATCTACGCGCCCGTACCTCTATCTGTGGGCTTTACGCTGCAGGCGAAGTTGCATTTACTGGAGTACATGGCGCTAATCGTCTGGCTTCAAATTCACTTTTGGAAGCATTGGTATTTGGAAATATCGCTGCAAAAGACGCCAAAAATTATCGGCGTAACGTAGATGTTCCTCGTAATCAAATCCCAAGTTGGAGTACTGAAGGTACCTTTAACGCTGAAGAATGGGTGTTGGTTGCTCACGATCGAGGTGAAATCCAGACTTTGATGTGGGACTATGTCGGTATTGTGCGTTCTAACTTGCGGTTACAACGTGCCGAGCGTCGTGTCCGATTGGTAGCTGAAGAGATCGAAGATTTCTACAAACGTACCAAGATTACAGAAGGATTACTGGAGCTGCGAAATCTTTCCTGTGTAGCCCAACTAATGATTGCTGCTTCCAGATTCCGTCGTGAAAGTCGAGGGCTCCATTACAACACCGACTACCCAGAACCTGACGATCGTTATTGGAAACATGATACTTTCATCCATCGCGATCTGGGTATTCAAATTGCTCTGCCGGCAAAAATTGTCTGGGACGATGAATAAAAAAATTAGAATTAAATGAGGGCAATGTGTTAGTCGGCTTCACTATTGAACGCTACAAAGGTATTGAGCCAGCTTATTTACTTCATTTTGTCCGAAGACTCGGTGTAGAATTTGCAGAGGTTACTCCCACTATCTTTGAAAACTTGCCTGCAGTTCTTCGAGCATTAGGAAAAATGAAATTAGGATTCCACCTCCCAATTATTTCAGAGGACGGATATGATTTTTCCTGCATCGAACAGGAGACGAAAATTCAAAAGTTGATTGATGCGATTAACACAAATTGGCAAAAACTTCACATCCAATATTGTGTAGCCCACCCTCCAGAAGCTCATCTTATTGAAACTCCCGGTGAGGTTTCACAAGAATTTCTTTTCCATAACTTGCAGCAATTAGCGCCGCCAGTTCTGATTGAAAATGTACCTGAGCGCAATGGTTTTTACTTTAGTCCCTTTTATCGTAAGGCTCGAGCGACGCTCGGGGAAAAACTGTTTGGATTTTGCTATGATGGCCCCCATGCATTCATCAGTCGTAAGGATTGGCTCACATTACTGCACAATTTTAGTCCAGAACTGCGCTGTGTCCACATCTCCGACTGTTCTCGGGAGAAGGATTTGCATTTACCTCTGGGGCAAGGAGTGCTCCCGCTTGATGAACTTTTTGCAGTTTTAAAATCTATTCGCTTTGACGGAGTGATCAACTTAGAATTGATGCCCCAATCCCTACGGGATATTGACCCCATACTGAATAGCTATCTTTTGGTTCTGAGAATTTTTAAGCCCGCTAAGTACCTTTCGGCGAAACTAAAAATACTAACGGTATTGCCTTTTAT
>MZGM01000016.1 GCA_002085035.1 Candidatus Zhuqueibacterota bacterium 4484_219 | reverse complement strand
TGATGCAAACATTTTGTTCGCCGCGATGGGCTTTTTCAGTTTCAGCGGAGGTATTCCGGCCGAAACCAAAGGTAGAATCGGCAGTAATAGAGATTTTTTTCAAGTCACCTTATGCCGCAGAAGTTGATGATGTTTCTCGATACATGAGATTAGTTAAGACAGCTTTTCAGCAACGTCGAAAGAAATTGCGCAATTCTCTGAGAGGAGTGGTTGATTTTTCCTCGGCCATAGCCTGCAATTTTGACTTTGACCGCCGTCCTGAACAAATTAGTATCGAACAATGGATCAATCTGTACAAAAATTGGATTCCACCAGAGAAAAATTGTTAGCAGAAGAGTCTCTGCAAGATGTGGTTGAAGATATCCGGGACTTGATTGCTCGAGATGCCAAGAGTTACTTGAAGAATATTTTGCTGGCATTTCATGCGGCGGATATTGCCCGAGTGTTTTCACATCTTAACGACGAAGAACGGAATTATCTTTTCCAATTGCTTGACCCTGAGACTGCCGCTGAAGTAATAGTAGAATTAGATCAAACATCTCGTTTAGAATTGTTGGAAACGCTGGATAAGGCGTACCTCTCCGAAGTAATCGGTCAGATGGATTCTGATGATGCTACGGACGTTGTTTCTGAGCTTTCCCCTCAGTTGGCTGAGAGCGTCCTGAAGTCTCTCAGTAGAAAAGATTCCGCCGAAGTACGCGAGCTGTTGGCTCATGAGAAAGACACCGCTGGCGGCATTATGGCAAAGGAAATAGTGGCAGTCAACCAGGATGTTACAGTTGACGAAGCAATCCAGGAAATCCGCCGCAGAGCCGAGGAAGTCGAACCAATCTACAATGTCTATGCTGTTGATGATAAGGGTAAATTGGTGGGAGTTGTACCCTTGAAGCAACTGTTGCTTTCGCGTCCCGGGGTACAAGTACGGGACATCATGAATCCCGACGTAATTGCAGTTCACACTGATATGGATCAAGAAGAAGTTGCCAGGATCGTAAAAAGATATGATCTGGTTGCGGTACCGGTAGTGGACCAGTCTGGGCGCCTGGTAGGTAGAGTTACTGTGGATGATGTAGTGGATGTAATGGAAGATGAAGTATCAGAAGACATTTCGATGATGGCAGGTGTTACTGACATAGTTTCTCAGCGGGCCTCGCTGTTTCGTATTTCCCGCACACGCTTACCATGGTTGCTTATTGCTTTTACAGGAGAGATTATTGCAGGTTTTTTGATGAGTCGATTTCAGACTTCTTTTTCTCAAGTATTGGCAGTGGTATTTTTTGTGCCTCTTATTATGGCCCTGGGGGGTAACGTTGGAAATCAATCGGCAGTAGTAACAATTCGTGCTATGGCCACTGGAGAGATTGATTTAATCGATATACGTCGCAGATTGTTCAATGAGATTTTTGCAGTCATGTTCAATGGATTGTTTCTGGCAATTCTTATATTTTCTATTAGCTTTGTCTGGTTACACAGCATTAAATTGGGACTTATTATTAGTCTGGCTCTGATAATTGTTATGTTGAATGCAGCGATAGTAGGCTCTATGTTACCTTTTATTTTTAGGAGGCTTGGGATTGATCCCGCTGTGGCTACCAGCCCCTTTATTAGTACTTCTAACGATATTTTAGGGGTGTTTATTTATTTTGCTTTAGTCAGTTTGTTTCTCAAATGGTTCGGGTAAAGATGGCTATTTTAAAAACAGAAGCAGTAGTGCTACGGATGCAAGAGTATGGCGAGAGTAGTAAAATCCTCACGCTTTACACTCGAGACTACGGCAGGTTGAAGGTTTTAGCCAAAGGAGCACGACGATTGAAAAGTCGCTTCGGTGGAGTTCTGGACCTGATTAATTATGTAACTATTGTATTTTATCAAAAGGAAACTCGCGACTTACAGTTGTTATCGCAGGCCGATTTAGTACGGCCATTTTTACATCTGCGGGAAGACCTGCACCGTCTGGCACTGGCTTCAGCTTTGGTTGAATTAATTGATCGTACCGAATCTGGCCAGATGCCTAACCCAAGATTATTCAAATTATTAGTAGGCTGCCTAATCGGAATTGATGAATCCGGTAACGCTGAGGTTTATTTCGATTACTTTACTTTGCATTTTTTGGGCTTTGCCGGATTTCGTCCCCGACTACGACGCTGCTTGCACTGTGGTCAGAAACCAAAAGGCTATGTTGTTAATTTTCAATTTCGACGAGGGGGGTATTTTTGTGAAAATTGTAGTAGTAACAATCAAGAGGGTGGCCTGCAAGTGTCGGTGGCTACCATCCATTCTTTGCTGGCATTGCGTGATGCTAAATTTACTACTGTTGGTCAATTTTCTTTCTCTCAAACCATCCAGAGAGAAATTGAAGCTTTGTTTCTCTATTTCCTGCGGTATCATGTAGAGGGCTTTCGGAATTCGACTTCATTAGAATTTCTTCAGCGACTCGATAAAAATAATCTTACCCAATGGCTCCAATCGACACAAACTTGTAAGGAGGAGATTTCTGTATGAATAGCAAAGAAACGAACTTAATGGACAAACTGGTGTCTCTGTGCAAAAGGCGAGGTATTATTTTTCAGTCTAGTGGAATCTATGGTGGTATCAATAGCTGTTGGGACTACGGGCCGGTGGGGGTTGAGCTCAAGAACAATATTAAACGCTTTTGGTGGCAGTCGATGGTTTATCAGCACGAGAACATAGAAGGGCTTGATGCCAGCATTATTATGCATCCGCGGGTATGGGAAGCTTCCGGACATGTGGAGAGTTTTACCGATCCTCTTGTGGATTGTAAAAGTTGCAAGCGCCGATTTCGTGCTGATGAAGTTCCAAACAATCGTTGCCCAGAATGTGGCGGTGAACTTACTGAAGCTCGTCAGTTCAATCTTATGTTCAAAACTCACATAGGACCAGTGGAAGAAGAGACCAGTGTGATCTATCTGCGTCCTGAAACAGCACAAGGGATTTATGTGAATTTTCAAAATGTGCTCAAGTGCTCTCGGCAGAAGATCCCTTTTGGAATTGCTCAGATTGGTAAAGCTTTTCGCAACGAAATCACCCCAGGAAATTTTATTTTTCGCATGCGTGAATTTGAACAAATGGAGATGCAATTCTTCGTTAAACCTGGCACCGATGAAGAATGGTTTGAAACCTGGAAACAGAAGCGAATGGAGTGGTACATCCAATTAGGTATTTGCCCCCAGAAGTTGCGATTTCATCAACACGGTCCTGACGAACTTGCCCATTATGCTAAAACAGCATTTGATATTCAGTATGAATTCCCATTTGGCTGGAAAGAACTGGAAGGAATTCACAACCGTACAGATTTCGATTTGCGGCGTCATTCTGAGTTTTCGGGTAAGGATTTGTCTTACTTCGACGATGAAACCCGAGAGCGTTACATTCCCTATGTTGTGGAAACTTCAGCTGGTGTAGACCGTACTTTGCTTACCTGTCTGGTTGATGCCTATGATGAAGAGGAAATAAAAGGGGAGATTCGGGTGGTGTTACGTCTTGCGCCTCAGATAGCACCAGTAAAAGCCGGTATTTTTCCGCTGGTAAAACGTGATGGCATGCCAGAAATGGCGCAGAAAATTGCCCACAACCTGGGACAGCATTTTAACGTATTTTACGACGAGAGCGGAGCCATTGGAAGACGCTATCGTCGCCAAGATGAAATTGGAACCCCATTTGGTATCACAGTGGATTCACAATCGTTACAGGATCAGACAGTCACGGTTCGAGAGCGAGATTCAATGCTTCAAGAACGTATTTCTATCGATAGAGTGGGTGAGTATTTAAAAGATAAATTAACAAAAGGAAACTAAACTCAAAAGGCCTATTACGTTAATTCGTGGTAGGCCTTTTGAATTTGGGCAAGTTCAGCTATTAAAAATCAAGTGTTTTTGACTGCAAAGATCAGATTTAGCGTCACGTAACAGATTTTCAAAAAACAGGTTGCAGGAGATTACTCTTTTGGTTTTCTTTGAAACTTTTGGTAGATGGGCCTGGGGATGTCTCCCGGAATCTTACGGATAAGCCGTTAGAGAACAGAGGAAACGTCATGAAAAAGCAAGAGGAGCACTATCGAGCTGTTAGCTGGTGGTTGACCTGGGAAGATTTGGAATGGCCTGATGAGGACCTTGTGGACAAGATTAAACGACGGGCTGATAAAGCGGCTGAGGCAGGCGTGAACTGTGCCATTATCTTTGGTACTCATTTCCGCTGGGACTATCTCCCGTTCTGGTCACGTCTCCATGACTTGCTTGCACGTATTAGAGAGGAGTTGCACAAGCGGGACATTCTATTGTTCGACCATCATTCCGCGGTGCTTACCCATCGTCCCCGGAACGCCCAGGATGCCTGGGCCATCTGGAAGCGTAATCGTCATCACGTGCCATTTTATCCCTCCAGGGATGTAGCGGCAACCTGGACCTTTAATGGTCAGCACTTGAACGATTGGCGAATGCTTGATGTGGAGACAGGTGAGCCATGTTTCTTGCCGTTTTACGTTGCTGAAGAATTCTGCATCAACAATCCCCATTTTCAAAAGGCCTATCAGAGCTATGTTAAACGGTTAGTAGAAGAGACCAACATTGACGGGTTGATGTGCGACGATGGGATCTTCTACCCCGGCTGGCGAGCGTGCGGATGTCGTTGGTGCAGGGAACGATTTCAGAGGGAGTACGGGCATATTCTTCCTCCTACAAATGACCACAGCTTCTGGGGGAATCGAGATTCGGAGGCGTTCAAGGATTGGATCGAAATGCGGTTCCATTCGAGTAGAGATTTCTTAGGCCTGGTGAAGGAAGTGCTTCCCTCTGATTTTCCTCTGATGGCCTGTTGTTCGACCAGCGAGGCTAGCAATTTACCCTCGGTGGGAATGACTTACCAGGATTTCATTCAAAATACCAATATGATAATGCTCGAGATGTGTGGTTGTACCCCCGAACTAGATGGCACCTGGGACGGACGGATTTCCAGCCAGCTTTTGCATCTGGGCATTGCCCGAGATAACAGTTGTCCCTGCTTCGGACTGGGGTATGGATTTTTTCCTGAGCCGGCTTTTTTCATCTGGGCGCTCAATAAATTTCTCGGCTCAGAGACCTGGTTTAGTACGCTTAAGGGGCGACTTGGGGTGCCGAATTCCATGCTCAGGGAGTTGGCAGACGATCCTGAGCTTGTGAAAGAAGGGTTTCTATGGGAAAAGAAACATCCCCATCTATTCGAAGGCAAACCCGATGCGCAAACCGCTGTTTTCTTCTCCCGCAGCACAAGGGATTATTACGGGCAAATCCACGAAGATTACGTCCGCGATTACCAGATAACCTGTTCTGAATTGATGCAAGGCAAGATCGATTTTGAGGTTACTACAGATGTTCCTTCGCCGAAAGACTGGGCTGTACTGGTGATGAGCAGCGTTATCTGTCTCAGTGAGGGTGAAAGGAACAGATTGGAGGAATACCTGCATAGCGGGGGCGTGGTTATTGCCACTGGTCCGTTGGGACTCCGAGATGAAAGAGCACGCCTTCTGGAAAAGAAGTGGCTTGAGAAATATGGACTTAAAATCTTTGTGGATGAACCACAGCGTACACCAGGCTTTCCACCCTATAAAGATATAAAACCAGAGATTGCAAGGTGCAAGGGAATCTTTAACGGTAGAACTGTTCAAGATGGGGAGTGGATTAGTATTCAACTGGGGAGGGGGCGACTATTTTGGTGCCCAAGTAGGATCGGAACTAATGCTCAAAGTCTTGGACTTGCGGATATTGTCAGGCAAAATGAACCGAAAAAGGCTTACAGAGTTGTTAAGGGTCCCGAAGGATGGTATTTGCGCACCTTCCACGCTGGGGTACGAATTTTGCTCCATGGACTACCAGCAAAGGTTGAGGTTGAACCTCATCCTACATTTCGGAAAGATTATATTACTACCACCGAGCAGATTGTTTATAAGCTTCACTATAAGGAGCTGTCATCGTCTGTATTGGCGTTGAAATTTACAAGGATGCCTCGTCTTATCACAGTGTACAGTCCAGATTTGGAAGAACCACGCCCCGTTGAACTGGCAGGAGCAACAGTCGAGGTTGATCTTAGCGGCATAAGGCGCTACTTTGTTGTAGAGATAATCTCTTCATAGAAGAGAACTTATGCGAAACAGCTTTTACCCGGATCAGCTTATAAACAAGATCATACCTTTTTACACTTCCCCTACACCGGTAATAAAATTGCCCTCTTAATGCGAGATAGTGGTAGTGGTTCAAGTTCCAGCTTATTTGTTAAAACCTCAAAGACCTTCTCCGTTTAATGAAAAACACGGCCATCCGATCGTATATTGCAGGGACAGATAGGGTCAGTTGTCCATTTTAAGAAATAGTGCCAGTGCGAGTTTTTTTCAACAAGCGACGAGCCTTGGCAACATATTCACTATCAGAATATTCTGATAATAGCTTTTCAAACATTTTTCCTGCCTGCTTGTTTTGGCCCAGGCGTAAGTAGCAAATACCAAGCATGAGGAGAGCATCATCTTTCTTATAGGTTCGGCGGAAAGACAGTACTTTTTCGAAAGCAGCGATCGCCTTTTGGTATTGCTTCATTCCAAAATAACTTTCTCCAATCCAATACTGACAGTTTCCGGCCAGACGGTGATTAGGATTGGCAGTGAGTAAAGCTGAAAAATCTTCGATCGCTGCGGCATAGTTACGAGCATAGAATTTGTTCAATGCACGATTGTAGATCTTCTTGAACTGTGAAGATGTTACCCCTTGTTTTTTACCCACACTCAATCTACTTGGGCTGGAAGTGGTTGACTTGAGTTGAGCAATCTGTTGTTCCAGGGATGCGATCTTGTCTTCTTTTAGCTTTATCATCACTCGGAGTTCTTCCAATTCGGAGTTTTTCTTCTCTAACATACTCTTGAGTTGGTCAACATTGGATTTCAGTTCGATCACCCTAAGGTAGACATCATCCTCGGTTTTCGTAGAGCTTGGAGTGGGGGCAGCTTGTTCTCTGGTAGCAATCACTTCACCTGGTATTAACTCGTAGGGTTTCTTTTCCAGAGTAGCTTTTCTCTGGAAATAGTAAGTAATTCCAGCTCTAGCCGAAACATATGCATCCGGAAAACTTCTCTCCCACAAGTCGAATTGGTTAGTTGTAAGGAAATGGTAACTGGCAGTAAGTAATAAAGAATACTGAGGTGTTATTGTCAGGTTTGTGCCCAAACCTCCGAAAACAGAACCATCAAAATAACGACCTGGATTAGAGGGATTGTTAGTTTGGGTAAAGGAGAATACATTTGCTCCAAATGAAACAAAGGGTGCCCACCTGCCTGATTTTGCTATTCTATACTGTCCCGAGAGTTCTAAAGGGATCATCTTTGTTGTACTTAGGAAACCCCAGGGTTGAGCTTTTAATTGGCCATAGCCAGTGCGCAATTGTAAAGTAAATTTTGGTGATAAGTGAAAAATTCCGTAAACACCAAAGGTTGGAGCAACAGGTGCGTCTTTAATGCTAATGTCGGCGATTAATTTCTGCGCTCCTCCATCGACACCGATACCAAATTTTCGAGGTGAATTCTCGTTGATGGTCGCCACTGCTTGCGATACAAAGAAGAACATCAGTACCAGGAGTACAATCTTCTTTCCATTCATGGTAAATCCTCCTAAGTTTTGTTGATCAAAAAAGCGACGAACTGTTTCAAAGATGTTACAAATTATATGCCAGATAGCGGCAATTTTTACGGAGGCCAGAAGAGATATTTCAAAGAGGTACCTAACTCTGTGAAGTTTCTGTCCGGTAAGAGGGAGCGGCTATTAGCATGAGAGGCGGAATTGATAGCAAAAGTGCAAAAAATCCTTGACATAATCAAATCTTTGTGTTTATTTAAAGTGTACAGAGTTGACACATTGTATCAGGCATTTTCACATTCTCACAGTAGTCATGTTACTAATATATACAAATCAAAGTTTAATGTCAACAAATTTTTCAAAAAAATGAAAGGTAAAGAAAATTGAGTGAACTAACCAGGAGGGCATTATGAGAAATCTATCGAAGAGTTGGAGAATATTTCTACTATTTTTGCTATTACCGGCTACCTTGTGGGGGCAAAATGTGGCAAGTCGTTATGGGATGGGGATGTATGGGAGTGCGGTAAAAATGGTTCTGGGTAGCACAGACCATTCCACTATTGATCAGTGGGCCGGGGTTTCTGTTCTTTATGGATTTTCTCCCAATTTTTTAATGGAGTTGCGTGGTGCCTATGGCTGGGTTTATCCACGAAATCCGCACGGTTCCCAGTTCAAGGGTGTAGGACATAACCGAACCTTGTTAATGCCTTTCTGTCTCGATTGGGTGTTTCTACCGTTACCAGAAAAGGCATTTCGTCCTTTCTTTGTAGGCGGAGGCGGAATTTTACACTGGGATCTGAGGGATATTACTGGCACTACCTCCATGTGGGATAATGGAGAATCAGTCAGAAGTCAAACTAATGCTACTGTAGTCTTAGGCTTTGGACTGGAATATGTGATTGCTGATCGTCTGAGTGTCTTACTTTTTACTCGTTACCACCATCTCTTTAAAGGAAATGAAGATACAATTGGTACCAGTCCGGATTATGATAATGGACGCGGTGATGACAACCGGGGAGTTGTTGAGGTTGGTTTAGGCCTCCGATTGTTTAGCACCTCACATCGCGATACGGACGGCGATGGTATTGAAGATCGTTTCGACGCTGATCCTAAAAATCCTGAAGACTTCGATGAGTTCGAAGATTGGGATGGTAAACCGGACTTGGACAATGATAGGGATGGTATTCCGGATGTACATGATAAGGCTCCCAATTTAGCCGAAGATTTGGACGGTTTTATGGATGAAGATGGAGTTCCAGATTTGGACAACGATAATGACGGCATTCCTGATACAGAGGATAAATGTCCAAATGAAGCCGAAGATTTTGATGGTTTTCAAGATAAAGACGGGTGCCCAGATCTTGACAACGATGGTGATGGGATTCAAGATTCTCTGGATAAATGCCCTAATGAACCAGAAACCTTTAATAATTACCAGGACGAAGATGGCTGCCCGGATAAAAAACCCGTCATTGAAAAAGGTAAAAAATTAATTCTACGAGGAATCAATTTTGAAAGTGGCAGCGCTCAACTCACACCTGATTCATACGCTGTACTGGACACCGTTTATGAGTCACTTGCTGCCAATCCCGAAGTTGTAGTTGAGATCCGGGGGCATACCGATAGTGTAGGAGATTGGAACTACAATCTCAAATTGTCACAAAAACGTGCCGAGGTGGTAAAACAATATCTGGTTAATTGCGGTATCGATCCCAGTCGGATTCGAGCGGTTGGATACGGAGAGAAGGATCCTATCGCTTCTAATGCTACCGCCAAAGGCCGAGCTCTCAATCGTCGGATCGAATTTGTGCGCATCAAGTGATAAATGAAAAAATCAAACATTAAGACTTTACATCAGGTTTCGGCGGGGGGTGTGATTTATCGGGTTAAGCCTAATGGTATTGTAGAAGTTGCAATAGCAATTCGTCAGGGTGGGAAAGTTTGGTGTTTGCCCAAAGGGATTGTAGAAAAAGGAGAATCGCCCGAAACCACCGCCATTCGTGAGGTGCGGGAAGAAACTGGGCTTCTCGGTGAACTGCAAGGAAAACTTGGTGAAATTTCTTACTGGTTTTATTCTAAATCTGATCAGGCGCGCATCCATAAGACAGTCCATTTCTTCTTACTAAAATATCTGAGTGGTTCAACAGAAAATCACGATTTTGAGATGGATGAAGTACGTTGGCTCCCCATCGAGGAAGCAGTGCAGCGGCTTTCCTATGCTTCTGAAAGACAAATGGTAGAGAAAGCTCTGGAAAAACTGCAAGACCAGGGAAATGGTTGCGCGTCTTAATAGCATAAGGCTCACAATAAGTATTTTTAACAACTTATTATTACCATTACCAGAGGGAAAGAATCATGGGATTAAATTTAAAAGAACAGAAGGTACAAGAGCTATTTTCCAGTCAGATGCTGAAACACGGTTTTAGCCAGGAGCAGGTAAAAAATGCAAGCAAGTTGTGGAAAGCCGTGGTGCGAAAGCGTAAAATTGAACGTGAAAAGCCAGAAGGATGGGCAGCAGCGGTTATGTATACTATCGCCCAGTTGGATTTCATGCCTGAATGGTCGCAAAAAGCAGTAGGTAAAATCTTTGCTGTATCAGCAACAACTGTGAGGCTAAAATACACTGACATTCAGATTATTACTAAACTAGAGATAGCCGACAAGCGGTTTTCTACAAAACATGAGGAATTTTGTGAAAATTTAAACCTCCAAGAAGGGTGGGGCGAGACAACTGAAGATAAAATCCGATCCTTGCTAGAAAGATGGACGGCTAATGATGCATTCCAGTTATTAGAAAGAATTAGTAACGTCGCTGCAATTCTGGAGATAGATCCCATCAATAAGTATGCTTTGACAGAGCTTGCAACACTTTGGCTTGAATTAGAAAATTACAAAAACGCTAGATTACTTCTTGAAAAGTTATTGGACCTTTACCCTGAGTTTACAGAAGCTCATTTGTTGATGGGAAGCTATTATTTGGAAAATGAAATGTTTGAAAAAGCAGTTGATGAATTTGTTGAGGCGATTCAATTAACCCCTGTTGAAGAAAAACGTAAACTTTCGATGCTCTATAATTTTTTGGGAATCGCACAGTGGAATGCAGGTGATAGAATTTTGGCCCTGAAGTCTTGGAAACAAGCAGTAGAAAACGACCCCACTAATAAAAGTGCTCACGAAAACTTACGTGAATGTACCAATGAGTATGGAATGCCCAAGGCTCTGGATCAATCCCTTGATGATTTGTTTTATTTGTTTAGTGTAAAGGAAAAGGAATATTTAGATATGGTTGGTAAGGAGTGGTTCGAAAGTGAGGAAAAATTCCAGGCAGTTTTGGAACGGATTCAAGAAGCTTGGGATGCTCTCTCCGATGCCCAACTTCGTGAGTTGGAGCGAATGAGTACCGCCGAAAAAGTAGTATTCCTGCAAAAGTTACCAGTAGATTTCTCAGATTTATTTTAACAATAGTTTTTGAGTAATTCTATGTTGACCTTTTTAAAATCACTTGCTCCTGTTGTTCTTGGTAAATATGGCTATGCGGGGATTTTGCTTCTCTGTCTTACGTTACCAATCTATCAGCCTATCGGGCCAGATGTTATCATTCTGGGGCAGGTGGGGTTTGGTTTCAACCCCTACATAGCAGCGGGGGTGGCTACTGTAGGCACCCTCTTAGGTACAGCGATTGCTTTGTTTCTTGGACGTTACTTGGGTTACATGGTTCTGCGCAGAGCATTCCGGATGCATGAGCGAATCTTAAATAAAGGGGAAAAATTATTTGCCCAGTATGGTATTTGGGCTGTGAGTATTGCTGCTTTTACCCCGGTACCATTGCGGGAGATGAGCTGGCTGGCAGGAATCTTTCGCATGAA
>MZGM01000015.1 GCA_002085035.1 Candidatus Zhuqueibacterota bacterium 4484_219 | reverse complement strand
CTGGATCTTGATCCACTTTCCGGGCATCTCTTTGTCTTTTGCAACAGGAGGCGCGACATGGTCAAGGTCCTGTACTGGGATCGTAATGGTTTTTAGTAATAGTATGGGTAATCTCCAGCATAATAATAGTAATAATCCCAATATCGATATGGATGCCATCGGTAGATCCAGGGATAATACCATCCCCAGTAATGGTAAGGGTACCAATCCCAATAAGTAACAGTTATTCTACCAGGTGGACAATATGGCCAGCACCAATCCCAGTTCCAATAAATCCAGTAGTCAGGATAGTCACATCCGTAGAAATTGTAATTGTAAACAGTCTCATTGCCCTCGCGAGCTTCCTCGGTTTCAGTTTCTTCAGTGATGTATTCTTCCTGTTGGGCGTCCGTGCTGCTAACACGACGGATTTGAGTATAGCATCCGAGTACTAAGAAAACTAAACTCAGCACTAAAACTGGAAGTAATAGATATAAACGCGATCGTTTCATGATTACCTCCTTCCCTTATGAAAAGGGAGAATAATTTTCCCATCGCTATTTATATTTACAGTTGGCAGGCAATTTAGTTCCCTGATTTCTAAAAATAGTTTGCTGACCCCGAGGGAGTGTGGATAATGATGGAATAATAGATTGTTGGATCCTTGGGCCTGTCTTTGTCTGTTCATTTACCGAGTTGAGAATAGACGAATAGAACAATTGTACCAGATGAGGTCAGCTAAATCCGCTATTAAATATAAGTCCGATAAATTTTAAAGTCAAGTATTTTTGAGGTTTCAGCTTCAAAATTGGATTGTATGGTGATGCAATTGAAAATACAGGGACGACCCCGAAAGGTCATCCCTGTCGCTTTTATCCGGAAGCGAAGTGGGGAAGTTAGGAAGGAAGAAGTGCATTAAAAAGGTCAGCTAATATTCTCGTACACTGATGCTGCCGTTTACCGTGCTCAAGTAAATGGAGCCACCGCCCTTATTGATGCGACCACGAACCCGATGTCTATCGATGCGTCCCTGGAGAGTGATGGGAAAATCTGTTTCGATATGTCCGTTCACTGTTTTTGCTTCAAAATTTGCATTGATGTTTTTGGGCAACCTCAGAGTAATGCTACCGTTGACCGTCTTGAAAGACATCTCTTCAAATTTGGTTACTTCTGATAGCTCTGCAAGGATGCTGCCGTTGACGGTTTTGCAATTAATGCTGCCAGCTACGTTTTTCACCTCGATGCGGCCATTGGTAGCGCGAGCTTCTATGTCACCCCGAACCTCATAAATTTGGATCTGGCCGTTTATTGTTTTGGCAAACATATCTACTTCCTTAGGGGTAAATAGATGGTAGTTTACCTTTAGCTTTGGATGTCCTCCACCAAATAGCCACGAAAGGATCCCGCCAAATCCTTGGTCACGCCAGGGATATTCCGCCTCAATCTCGATCCGGTTTTCAGCCTCGTCAATGACAATTTCGACCTCATTGAGGTATTGTTCTGCTTTGTGTTTACTACTGGCGCGAACCTCAATTTCAACCTCAAGCTTGACCTCATTACGTCCCCAAGACTCTACTATTACTTCGCCGTTAATATTATTTACCGAAATATATCCACCTGGAGCAAAACTGTAAACCTTTTCGATATGTTTTTGGGCATGTGCCCCAAGTGCAAAGTCGATACACATTCCTTGGGAAAAAATAGTCAGCAGGGCAACAAGTAGAAGATTGTATTTTCTCATAAGGCAATCCTCCTTTTTATTTAATTTTCATACAGTTGTGCAAAATAGACAATTTACATCTTAAATGAATGGTAGCCGCAGCCTTTAGGTTGCGTAAGGCACTATAAATATAGAAATTACAACTCGCAAACTGAGGCCTGCGGCTACCAATTTTTGCATTTTGCAGAAGTCTATTTAATTTTCATTCTTATTTGTTTCAGTTGAATTAGAGGACGCCTGGTTTAATCCTACCAGGTCGCGGTAGGCAAAAGCCACCATGGCGAAATTTAGTGGAATAGCAACTAAAATTCCCACTCCCAGAGAAAGTACACCTATGAGTAATACAACACCCTGAACAATCACAAAAGTTAACATCTCGAAGAGACGCTCGGTAGCTAATTTGCGACTTGCTTCCATGGCCTGCCAGAAGTCTAAGTCCTTCTCCAGAATAAAGGCGAAGGTGAATTGATACCAGGCCAAAACCACCAGACCCGGAATAACAAGAAAAGTTAACCCTATCATGAAGAACACAGAAATCAAAATAGAAGCTAAGACAGCCGGAAGGAATTTTCGAAATCCATTGAATAGATCAACATACTGAAAGCTCTGTTGCCGCATCATCCTGAACAACAGCTCGAAAAATCCCACGCATAACGGTCCCCAAACCAAATAAAAACCGATGCCTCCCAGACTGCTTGCTAATGCTAATACGGCAACGAATAGGATAGTTACAACCAGGAAATCTGCCAGACGTGACCATATCAGATTCCAACTCTGGCTGAGCCAACGGCCAATATTGATCTCACCTGTAGAAGGGGTGGTTAGTTCTGTCATAATTTACCCCTTTAAACTTGATTAATTTACCTCAGCCGGATATCCAAACTCCCCAGTCCCGGCGAAAGTTTTAAATTTAATGGATTCTCAGATTTTTCGTATGATGGAGAATAATAGTATTTGCCATGGTGATAGAACTCATCCGGTATCACAATTTCGGACATAAACAGAAACTTCGATACTTGCAGCTTAATAGCTCGATCACGAGGTAGGATTAATTTGGTTTCGCCGATATCCAGATCGAGATCTACCCGTTGTAGAAACTCGGGAACGCAGTCACCTGTGAGATCTACCCACATTTCACCGATACCGCCATTAATAACCGCTTCCTGAAAGCGTGCATTACCCAATTTTTCTAATCTTACCTCGCCTATTTTTACATCAAATTCCATATCCTCTAATTTTACCGGGTTACACTTCTCAAATCTAACCGTGACCTCTCCTGCCCAGACTTTAAAGTAGAAATAGCGGAGCCTGAGTCCCCCAAGTTCATAGTGAATTTCACCAGCTTTTACTCTGGAGCGCAATTCTATTTCTACATCAGTAGGCAATTGAATCTCTGCTCGTCCTTCGTTACCATCCCCGTCCGTATTTCCTTTGAACCAATCTTTCATATCGAAGTAGACCTGCAGCCGATTACGTTCGGCATTAAAGTTACTTTCTACTTCAAAGCGGTCAACAGAATAGGTAAAATCTAATGTGAGCTTTCGAGATTCAGTAGTTGGTTTTAGAACAATTTCACCGACATCAATGTTTAATTTAATCTCCAGAGGCTGTTTGTTTTTTTTGACCTCGTAAACGAATCGCTTGTGTTTAATCTCACCTGCATAGATCATCGTCGGCAAGGCAACCAACACCAGAAGTCCTTTAAGTACTAATTTAGGCTTGTGCAAATTCATAAAAGTCACCTTCTATTAATGTTAAAATGGACGGCTAATACGAAACGTAATTTTGACCTCGTTGCTGTTCTGGTTGGTAGGTTTGGCGATATTTAGCCGTGTGCTACCATCCCAATTGGAGATTGCTATTCCTACATCAGTATGAAAATCCTTCCAGGAGAGATTTTGAAAATCTTTTGTGTTTTTGTTCCAGGCTAATCCAGAATCTATGAAGAAAATGAGGGTAACTTCATCCAAGATAAACAAATCGGATTTCCACGCTGCTTCGCTCCAGTCCACGCGATACTCCAGATTGCCCAGTAACATACGATCGCCGGTAAATTCTTTGAACTCGAATCCACGCAACGTGCTAATGCCACCAAGGTCAAAGAGTTTCTGTTTTGGCAATGTAGCATCCGATTCTCCCAGGCGCAGGCGTAAGTCAAGATTTTGACCCTGGGATAAGGGTTGGTAACGTCGGATGTCTATGATGTAACGCTTAAAATCGAGGTCATCGGTCTGGTTCAAGAAATCTTTGGGAGTGTACTCTATAAAAATAGTTGCTAACCAGCCCTGATCAGGATTTTTGTAGTGATTGCGAGTGTCGAAGCACAAGGTTGTCAAAATTCCTTTCAATTCTCCTTCCGTGATGGATGGATTGGGACGAAATTTTTTGTGGCCCCCGAAAAGAGCCCAATCAGTTTTTAGGGGAAGATAAGAGTGTTTTTCTTCATAGTAGCCAACTTTTAGGCTTAGGTGCTGGGAAAAATTTTGCCGTAAATAGACACCGTAGCCCTGACGGCGATAGAAATCCTGGAAGTCCTCATGGATAAAAAATGCTGCCAGAGAATTTTCCAGGGTAGAAATAATCCAATCGTCTTCGCTGTAAGTGAGATCATAGGCTTCAAATCCCAGAGCAAAACGGTAACTGTAGGGGAATAAACCTCGTTCAAGCGCAGCTCGATAACGGATAGCTTTACTTTTAATCCCAACTCCACTACTGTAAGGGTGATGAAGCAGGTGGCTATTAGGCTGGTAACCAGATTTTGGTTCAATCTCATTTAGCTAACCTCCAAATTATTGTACAATGACTGGATTTCTGTCTTTGGGAGAACTGATTTTGGTTTCCAGAAAAAAACCTGTTTAGCTAATCATGTTACGTCTACAACCAATGATTTGTTGCAAAAAATCTTTCGGGACAACGGGAGAGGGAAGGGTGATATTTATCTTTGAGCAGCATAAATAAGTTGTTGCATATCTTGAGGGATTTCGGAGTCGAACTGCAGCCATTTTTTTGTAACAGGATGGAGAAACCCCAGGGTTTTTGCATGCAATGCCTGACGATTTAGGATTTCCAGGTAGTGAGCAGCTCGTGAGCGTTGGGCGGCGGGAAGGGAACTAAGTTTTTTAGATTTTCCTCCGTAAACATAGTCTGCAAAAACTGGGTGTCCGATAGCAGCCATGTGAACTCGAATCTGATGGGTTCGTCCAGTGCCTAACTTTAGCCGAATGAGAGAAAGCATATTCAGTTCCTCAATTACTTCATAGGTAGTGATGGCCAATTTGCCATCTTCCACAACAGCCATTTTTTTGCGATTTGTTGGACTGCGACCGATATGAGTTATTAGGGTGTCAGTTTTTTTCTTGAAATGTCCCCACACAATAGCCACATATTGGCGTTCGATGGTACGTGCTGAGAATTGTTCCGAAATTTGCCTATGTACCTCGTCTGTTTTTGCAACTACCAACAGCCCAGAAGTGTCCTTATCTAGGCGATGTACAATCCCTGGGCGTACTGGACTTGTTGTACGCGAGAGACTATGACAATGATAAAGTAAGGCGTTTACCAGAGTGCCCGAATAGTGTCCACATGCTGGATGAACTACCATGCCAGCGGGTTTGTTTACCACCAATAGGTATTTGTCCTCGTAGATAATGTCTAAGGGAATATCTTCGGGAATAAGCTCGGGCACTTGAGGTGGGGGGATGAAAACTTCGATTTTTTCCCAAGGAGCAATCAGATGACTGGCTTTTGCAGGTTTGCCATTAACTAAAACCTGCCCTTGTTCTATCAGCTTTTGCAGACGGGTACGAGAGAGATTGCCGAGAGTCTGGGTTAGGAATTTATCCAACCGTTCGTGTTGTTGGTGTGGAGAGATAACTATTTCGCGTTTTTCAACGGTCATCTAATTAAGGTAGGTGTTAATTTAGTGGATCGGGTTGTGTATTGTGGGTATGAGTTTTCCCCCGATCACGTTCAAAAATAATTAGAGACAAAAGAATAATCATGCCTCCGGTAACAGCGATATCTGCTACATTGAACACCGGCCATCGTAATGAGCCAATGCCGATGTCAATAAAATCCACTACCGAACCATAAAAGACGCGGTCGATCAGGTTGCCGATAGCACCTCCCAGAATTAAAGCCAGAGAAAGCCGTACAAAAAAACGGTCGCTACGGGTTTTGAATAAGTAGGCCAAAATAATTGCACTGGCAATGATTGAAAAAATGGTAAAGAAGGTACGATTGCCGATGGAAATACCGAATGCCATGCCAGTGTTTTCGATGTAAGTGTAACGCACAAAATTGCCTAACACTTGTTTCGACATACCAAGTCGCATGTATTCTTTGGTTAACAGCTTGGTGGCCTGATCTATTACTACCACAATAGCTGAAATCAAAAACAGTCGTAACATTTCAAAAATTAGCCTTGTTTGGAATTTTCCTCTTTTGCTTTACAGTGGATGCAGAATCGTGCATGAGGGACAGCTTCCAGCCGCTCCGGATCAATGGGTTTGCCACATTCGTGACAGAAGCCATAAGTGCCTTTCTCAATACGTTCCAGCGCCTGATCAATGTGGTAAATCAATCTGCCTTCGCGATAAGCGAACATAAATGCCTGCTCTCGCTCTTGGGTGTCGGTTCCTTGATCAGCCATATGATAGCTATAGGCTGAATTTTCACCGCTGGCTTCTTTCATAGTGTTTCGGAAAGAAGTTTCCCGAATGTAACCAATTCCTTCTAACAATTCCTGCCGTTTCTTCAGTAATAATTCCTTGTAATGTTGTAACTTCTCTGCGTCCATGATGTTCCTCCTGTGAAAAACTCCTTGTTACCCCTTTGACTGGAATGTGACCATTATTTTCAAGGCAACGGTCATGTCCGATCAACTTCTGATTCGTTCAATTGCGATGTCAACTAACTCTTGGTTAATGTGCCATTGTTTGGCAAATTCTCCTGGTTGATATTGATTTGATATGAATTCACTTAGAGTTTCGTTTCTAATATATTCGGCCTGATTTTGAATAGCTTTATCTACTTTATCAGTACCCTTGTAATAAATTCTGATTCGGTCCAGCACTTCAAATCCGGCTTCTTTACGCATATTCTGTACCCTATTGACAAATTCGCGTGCTAAACCTTCTTCAATTAATTCCTCATTAAGTCGAATATCCAAGGCAATAGTCAGGTCACCCTCGCTGGTTACTGCCAATCCTTCCCGATTTTGTCTGAAAATGTTCACATCTTCTTCAGTAAGTCGAACCTCCTGGTTTTCAAGACGTAGGGTCAGTTCTCCAGTAGTTTTTAGTTGGTTGATTTGGTTTTCAGAAAGTTTCTGAATAATTTCTGCGATTTTGTTTACGTTCTTGCCGAATTTGGGACCCAGTGACTTGAAATTAGGTTTAGCCCGTTGCACAACCAGTTCTGAGGCATCAGTGAGGGCCACGACATTTTTCACGTTAATTTCGTTTTTGATGATAGGGGTCATGGTTTCGATTGTCTGACGTTGCCGTGGCGATTTGGTGACTACCAGTAATTGCGATAAAGGTTGTCTTACCTTGGTTCCAACTTCGCTGCGTAGAGCCCGCGCCAGGCTAACTATCCGCCTGGCCAAAGCCATTCTGTCTTCCAGCTCCAGATCCACAAACTGATATTCAGCCTGTTTGGGAGAAGGATAATAGGTCAGATGCACGCTTTCGGAGTCCTCCTTTTGAATCGAGTTGAGATTCTGATACATCTCCTCGGCAACAAAGGGAGTGTACGGTGCGATCAGTTTGACTACAGTCATTAACGTCTCGTAGAGCGTTTGGTAAGCCGAAAGCTTGTCTAATGCCATTTCGCTTTTCCAGAAACGACGGCGACTGCGGCGCACAAACCAATTTGACAAATCTTCAATAACAAAATTGGAGATGCTACGTGCTGCTCTGGTTAGATCGTAACGTTCCAGGTAATCATTGACCCGTTTGACTAAACTATTGCGAACCGAAAGAATCCAGCGGTCGATTTCCGGCCGTTGATTCTCAGGGATAGGATTCTCCCGATATTCAAATTTATCAATGTTGGCGTAAAGCACAAAGAAGGAATAGACATTGATCAGGGTGCCGAAAAATTTCTTTTCTACCTCTACGATGCCATCTTCATCAAATCTGGTAGGTACCCATGGTGGACTAACTGTAAGCAAATACCACCGTAGTGGGTCGGCACCGTGAGTGGCCAGAATTTGGAAAGGATCTACTGTGTTTCCCCGCGATTTGCTCATTTTCTGGCCTTCTTTGTCCAGAATAAGCTCATGCGAAAGACATACTTTGTAGGCTGGTTTGTCAAAAAGCAGAACCGAAATTGCCAGCAGTGAATAAAACCAACCACGCGTTTGGTCAATTCCTTCAGAGATGAAATCGGCCGGAAAATTTCTCTGAAAAATATCCTGATTTTCAAAAGGATAATGCCATTGGGCATAGGGCATGGCGCCAGAGTCGAACCAAACATCAATAACCTCTGGCACTCTCACCATGGTGCCGGAACACTGTTGGCAGGGGAATTTGATTTCATCAATGTAGGGTTTATGTAGGTCTTTAATCTCTGGAATGTTGGCACGTGTTAACAACTCCTGCTTACTTCCGATGCTTTCGGTTTGCCCACATGAGGAACAGACCCAAATGTTGAGGGGAGTACCCCAAAAACGATCACGTGACAAGGCCCAGTCTACATTGTTTTCTAACCATTCACCGAACCGCCCTTCGCCCACTTCTTTGGGAATCCAGCGAATTAATCTGTTATTAGCAATAAGGCGATCTTTTTTGGCTGTGGTACGAATGTACCAGGATCTTTTAGCGTAGTAAAGCAAAGGTGAATCACAACGCCAACAATGAGGATAGCTATGAGTTATCGTTTGACTTTGGTAAAGTTGACCATTACGGCGCAGATGTTCGATTATTTTAGGGTCAGCCGTCTTAACGAACATGTGCTTGAAAGGAGTAACTTCTTCAACGAATTTACCGCTTTTGTCCACTGGCTGCAACACAGGTAAATTGAACTTCTGTCCTACTTTGTAGTCGTCCTCGCCGAAAGCTGGTGCAATATGTACAATTCCGGTTCCCTCTTCGGTGCTGACAAAATCGCCAGGAATTACGTACCATGCTTTCTGCTTGGGTTTAAAAAATTGGAATAGTGGTTCATATTCCATTCCCACTAATTTTTCGCCGGGTATTGTTTCTAAAATTTCAAATTCCCCGTCGATAGTTAGCAGCCTTGATTCTGCCAAGATCAGTTTTTCCCCACGGTGTAAAATTTTCACATAGTTGATGTAGGGATGCACAGCCAGAGCAACATTGGAGATAAGTGTCCAGGGCGTAGTGGTCCAGACCAGAAAATAGGTATTTTCTTCATTCTTCACTTTCATTTTAACATAAACGGAAGGGTCTTCTACCTCACGGTAACCCATAGATACTTCATGGCTGGATAAAGCGGTTTCGCACCGGGGACAATAAGGAATAATTTTAAAACCCTCGTACATCAAGTTCCGCTGGTAGAATTCTTTTAGTATCCACCACACTGTTTCGATGTATTCGTTGGTGTAAGTAATATATGGGTCGTCAAGATTCAGCCAGAAACCGATACGGCGGGTTAGTTCATCCCACTCTTTTTTGTAGCGAAAGACGTTTTCTTTACATTTGGCATTAAATTTAGCAACGCCGTACTCAATGATTTGCTCTTTCCCCTCTATGCCCAATTCTTTCTCTACTTCGATTTCTACTGGTAAGCCATGGGTGTCCCAACCGGCCTTTCGTTCTACCCGATACCCTTGCATGGTTTTAAGTCGACAGACAAAATCTTTGATGGTGCGTGCCATCACATGATGAATGCCCGGACGCCCATTAGCTGTAGGTGGACCTTCGTAAAACACAAAGGGTTTGTTTGGATCACGGGAGTTAATACTTTTCTGAAAAATCTGGTGCTTGTCCCAGAACCGCAGAATGTGTTCTTCCAGCTGAGGGAAATTCAGTTGTCGTGGTACTTCTTTGAACACAAAAGTCTCCTTTTAGATGATCACTTCGTTTAATGATTTATTTAGAATAGATAATATAAAGAAATTTTAACCAAAAAGCAATTTTAAATTTTACAGAAGGGAAATTATTTTGTGGGCAAAGGAGTTCTGAAAGGATTAGCTTTTCGAGGCCTGGTTTTTAAAATTGGCTATCACTTCGTCCTTAATCTGATAAAGATATTGCAAAGCGGCATCGTGCTCATTGGGGATGAGCCCATCCAAGATAGCCTCTTCGATTGCTTTCTTCAATTTGCCAACCAGTGGTCCGGGCTCTAGTCCACATACTGCCATGATTTCATCACCGCGTACTGGTGATTGAAAGGCGCGCAATTTGTCTTTCTCTTCAACTTCTTTGAGACGGCGTACCACAAAGTCGAAATTAGCCAAATGCGCCTTTACTCGTTGAGGATTGCCAGAGGTAATGTCGGCGCGGCAAAGGATGAGTAAATCATCAAGGTCTTCGCCGGCTTGTACTGCCAAACGACGGATGGCAGAGTCGGTAACATCTTCGGAACTTAGAAAGATGGGACGTAGATGCAAACGAATCAGTTTTTGTACGTAAGTTTTGAACTCTTTAGATAGGCGAAGGCGACGGGCGATACCCTCCATCATTCGGGCGCCGATTTCGTCGTGACCGTGGAATGTCCAACCTACTCCTTCCTTGAAAGCTTTGGTGCGCGGTTTGGCGATGTCGTGCACCAGGGCAGCAAATCGCAATTGGATTTTGTTCGAGACTTTTGCTACGTTGTCCACTACTTTGAGTGTATGAACGAAGACATCTTTGTGGTGATATTTGTCTCGCTGTTCTACTCCCTTTAGTGCTGCAATCTCTGGGAAGACGAACTCCAGCACTCCGGTTTCATCCATCAGGTAAAATCCTATTGAAGGGCGTTGGGCTGACAGAATCTTGAGCAGTTCATCGGTGATACGTTCATGAGAGACAATTTTAAGACGGGAGCAGGAGTTACGAATCGCAGTTTTGGTATTTTCATCAATATTAAAATGTAATCCAGTAGCAAAACGGATGGCACGCAGGATGCGGAGGGGATCGTCCTTAAAAGTCAGTTCTGGATCTAACGGTGTGCGAATAATTTTCTTTTTGATGTCCTGTACCCCCTGGTAGGGGTCAACAATTACGCCAAAATTATGCTTGTTGAGTCCCATAGCGATAGCGTTGATGGTAAAATCGCGTCGCGCCAGATCGGAAAGTAGATTAGTTTTACGTACTTCGGGCTTGCGAGAATCTTCTCGATAGCTTTCCTTACGAGCGGAGACAAATTCCAATTTGAAGCTATTTTCTTCCTGGTCGGTACAGGTTTCGTCATTAACGACCAGCATGGCAGTACCAAATTTTTCGTAGGTCACCAGATTTTTGGCATGCAATCTTTTTCGCAGAATTTTGGCGAATGCTATTCCGTCTCCAACTACTGTAAAATCAATATCTCTTTGCTCAGCTTCTTTTTGACGGCGCTTGAGGAAGCAGTCGCGCACGTAGCCGCCCACCACGTAAACTTCAAAACCCTCTTCATCGGCAATTGTGCCAATTTTCTTCAAAATTTCCAGACACTTTGAGGGTTGATTTAGAATGAAATCGCTCATATTGTAATAATATAGGAATCTATTAATAAAAATCAACACATTTTGTTGATCAAACGGTCCACAGAAAAAGTAGGGAACTACGTTCTAAACAGGCCAAGAAATTATTAAAATTTTGTGATTTTTCACTTGACTTTCATCTGGATTTTTTGCTAATTTGATTAACAAACTGGTTTTGTTCTGAAACTATGATATCACCATGAAAAAAACACCAGAAGCTTGCGTTCGCCATCCTGAGCGCCTGACCTACCGTAGATGTTACACTTGTAAGAAACCAGTCTGTTTTGAATGCCAGGTAGTCCGTTCCCATCACATCTTCTGCAGTGACAAGTGCTGGCTACAGTACAAATGGGTTTTGTTCAGAAATCGATTGAGAAATCTACTGCGGCGCGCACCATTACGTCAGGCCAACTGGCAAAATATTACCCTGATAATCTTAACGCTGGCAGTGGTTGGCATGGGTATTATCATCGGTCGGTTGGCGAGCAGAGTAAAAGAGCTGACCCCTCAAGCGGCCAAAGCATCTACAGGCGAGGTTGCACCCGTACCTGTTTCAGCTCAAGCCTCTGAGGAAGTAAAGATTACCAAGCCGGTACAAGGGGCAATGGTGCACCGGAATGTCATCACTATCACGGGGGAAGCTGATGACAATATTATTTTGGCTCTTTTAGCAGGGGAGCAGGTGGAAGCTGTGACTTTGCCCCATAACGGGCACTTTAGCTTTACTAATGTGCGCGTTCGACGAGGGAGAAATTCCTTTGTTGTTCGAGCCTTAAAACCCAATGGTGAAAGTATTGATCTGGAAAAGATAGAATTTTCTTACTCTGCTCCGGCGCTTTCTTACCTGATGAGACCTTTGCACCGCGGAAGCCTTGCCGAAAAGAAGATCGCTTTAACCTTTGATGGTGGTTCATCCAACAACATCACTAATGAAATTTTAGCAATATTGCGAGCAGCGAAGGTAAAGTGCACTATGTTTCTCACTGGGAAGTTTATCGAACGCTACCCAGAGACAGTAAGACAAATAGTACAAGATGGCCATGAGGTGGGTAACCATACTTACAGTCATCCCCACTTGACCACTTATGCTCAAAATTGTCGCCATGATACGCGACCGGGAGTAACTCGAGAACTAATTCAGCAGGAGTTGCGGCGTACTGCTGAGTTATTTGAAAAGGTAACTGGTAAAAAAATGGCTCCATTGTGGCGAGCGCCCTATGGAGAGTGTAATGCTGAAATCTGCGCTTGGGCTGCCGAAATAGGCTACCGCCAGATCGATTGGACCTGGGGACGAGATATCAATGAAAATATGGATACTTTAGACTGGGTAGCCAATACCGAAAATCCCACTTACTATTCCGCTGAAGAGATAAAAGCAAAGATTTTAGCTTTTGCCAATAAGCAACCCCACGGTGCTAACGGAGCGATCATTCTTATGCATTTGGCTTCGCAGAGACATAGCGACTATCCACATCGGAAATTACCAGAAATTATTTCTGGGTTACGAAACAAGGGATATCAGCTAGTAAAGGTTTCTGAACTGTCGGAACCTTCGCAATAAGAGATTTCAAACGTAATCTAATTTATTGAGTGAGGCAAGATGAGCAAGAAACGTATTCTAGTTGCCGATAATAATCTTACTACTTTGGAATTCTTGGCTACTGCTTTAAAAAAGCTTGGCTACGAAGTGATCACGTCCGGGGATGGAGTTCAAGCGCTGGAGCTTGCCAATCGGACAGCTCCGGATTTAATCATTGCCGAACTACAACTTCCTGAAATGAGTGGAGTGGAGCTGTGCTGGATGATTCGCCGACATTCTAAAATCTCCACTGTACCATTTATCTTACTATCAATGCAAGATGAGCAAGAGGTACGGTTGAACAGTTACCGCAGCGGTGTCGATGTTTATTTAATAAGGCCAGTCTCCCTGCGTGAACTAACGGTTCGTATTGATACTCTTCTTTATCGATTCGAACGTTTGAGGACTACTACGATGGAAAACAGACGAGTTTTCTCCGGCGAACTATCGGATTTTTCCATTGTTGAACTGCTACAATTGCTTAATATGAGCAAGAAAACTGGCACTTTGTGGTTGTCGCAGGGTTGCCAACGAGGATGTATCTATCTTAAAGATGGCGAATTGAAATCTGCTCTTTTAGGCGAACAACGTGGGGAAAAAGCAATCTACAGTCTGATGCAATGGAAATACGGTCAATTTGATTTTGAATCGGGCCAGCGAGAAGAACCTACGACTATAACTAAAGCCACTATGGAGATTATTTTAGAGTGTAGCAAACGCCTGGATGAAGAAAAAATGGCGGTAACCTCATAGATGTAATGTATCGCAAGTACCTTGCTTACGAAATGATCTTATAAAGAAAACAGAAACTTAGCTTAGACGATTTTAACAAACCAGAAGTTTGTTTTACAATGTTTCCAGGCCCCACCTGAAGTGATTCCTTAGATGTTCGAGAAGTGGGAACAAGGTTCCCGGGTCGTATGCGGAAAACGGATCGGGAGGGCGGACGAGACGATATTCAAGAAATTCCCAGTAGAGCTTTTCTACTCTCTACTTTGGGTCTTTACTTATGGCGATAAATTTGTTCCTCCAGGGGGTTATTTTGAGCATCATGGGCATTTTCGGCGAATACTTTAGGATGGATATAGACTTCTGCAAAATAGACAATTTACATCTTAAATGAATGATAGGTTGCGTAAGGCACTATAAATATAGAAATTATGACTCACAGACTGAAGCCAGCGGCTACCAATTTTCGCATTTTGCAGAAGTCTGTATGTAGGATGGATATACAAAGGAGTGCAAAACCGGCCGTTAATGCCGAGTGGAGAAAAGTTATTCCCTGTGCAGTTTTCAAACAACCTCAGTTAGCAATTTCAGTATTATACTGCTCGCGATGTTTTGACACGTTCTCTGCGAAAAGTCCCTATTTTAATTGATCCTATCTAAGAACTTCTTGACTTTCCCCAGTATATTTTGTATAATTTTTCTAAACCTTATTATATGTTTTATTCCTTAATTTATCGTACCGAGATTTGAAAGTTTTAACAAAAACAAAAAGCCGCAGCTTTTCCAAATGACCCGGATTTCTGGCTATGAAACCTGTGGTCGCTTTTCACTAATTAATTTGGGGAGTTATGTTCTTTTAAACATGGAGAATCTAAATTTTTTAAGAGGCACATAATGAGAGATGAAGAAAAAACAAAAGAGCAACTCATAAAAGAATTGATGGAAATGCGGCAACGAATTGAAAAACTGGAGAGAGTAGAAGCCGAACGAAAACATGCAGAGGAGACACTGCGGGAAAGTGAAATCAAATACCGAACTCTTTTCAAATCGGCCAACGATGCTATCTTTCTTATGGCAGAGGATAAATTCATTGATTGTAATCAACAGACTTTGAACATGTTTGGTTGTACAAGAGAGCAGATAATTGGGCAACCTCCGTACCGATTTTCTCCTCCTCTTCAACCAGATGGTCAAGATTCTAAAAAGAAAGCACTGGAGAAGATCCGTGCGGCTCTGAACGGAGAAGCACAGTTCTTCGAATGGAAACATTGCCGGTACGATGGAACACCTTTTGATACTGAGGTAAGTCTTAATCGAATCAAGCTAAAAGAGAGGATTTTTCTTCAGGCTATTGTACGGGATATTAGCGAACGCAAGCGTGCAGAGCAAGAGTTTCGGAAGTCCGAGAAGATGTACCGCACCATCTTCGAAACCACAGGAACCGCAACTATAATCATCGAAGAAGACACGACGATATCATTGGCAAACACGGAGTTTACCAGGCTCTGTGGCTATTCCAAGGGGGAGATAGAGGGGAAGAAGAGCTGGACAGAATTTTTCCTGAAGGAAGACCTGGAGAGGATGATCGAATACCACCACCTGAGGAGGATGGACCCTGATGCCGCCCCCAGGAACTACGAGGCCAGATTGGTGAATAGAAAGGGAGACGTCCGAGACGTTTTCATAACCGTCGCTATGATCCCGGGGACTAGGAAAAGCGTAGCCTCTTTTTTAGATATCACCGAGCGTAAGCATATGGAGGATGCCCTCCGTAAATCGGAAAGTAAATACAGGTTTCTCTTTGAAAAAAGCACTGTTCTCAATTCCATAATAGACATAAATGGCATAATTGTGGATGTTAACAGCTCATTTTTAGAGAAGTTAGGTTATTCAAAGGATGAGGTCGTCGGTAAGGATGCGCTGGATTTTATAGTCCCGGAACAGAGGGAAAGGGTCTCTGCATTCTTAGAAAAAGACTTTAAAGGGAAATATACGCCGGAGATTGAGGTGGATGTCTATGCAAAGGATGGGTCCATTCACACCATACTGTTTTCATCCGGGGCAGCGCTGTTGTATGAGGACGATCTGCCCACCGGTATCCTTATTACTGGGATAGATATAACCGACCGCAAGCGAGCGGAGGAACTGGCCAAATCCCAGGAGCGACAGTTGCTCCAGGCGGACAAGATGGCGACCCTGGGGATTTTGGTATCGGGAGTGGCCCACGAGATCAACAATCCCAACAATTTCATCATGCTTAACGCAAAGATATTGTCCCGGGTCTGGGACGACATCACCCCAATCCTCGAAGAGCACTACAAGTCCCAGGGCGACTTTACCTTAGCAGGTATGCCATACACGAAAGCCCATAGCAGGATCGCCCAATTGATTGCCGGAATCTCAGAGGGA
>MZGM01000134.1 GCA_002085035.1 Candidatus Zhuqueibacterota bacterium 4484_219 | reverse complement strand
TGATCTGTGGATTTAAGCCGCTTTTTCAGAGCTGTCGAGAGGTTAGAATCGATTTCGTTGGCAGAGAGAATACGCCCAGTGGCATCAATTATGCCCACACCTAACAATTCTGCCACAACATCAATCAGTCCTGAACCACAAATGCCAACCGGATCAGCGTTGTCAATAACTTGTAGATGCAATTCACCATCAACTATTTGCACACGCTCAATAGCTCCGGTAGTACCTCGCATGCCGTAGGTAATGCGAGCACCCTCAAAAGCAGGACCTGCTGCAGTAGAAGCCACTAACAGCTTTCCGTTGGCATAAAGCATGATTTCGCCATTGGTTCCAATATCTACTGCCATCCGATTACCATCCTGTTCCAGAATTCCAGATGCTAACAATACACCCACTGTATCGCCACCTACAAATCCCGCAATAAGCGGAAATGTGTAAACCTTACCCCGAGGATGGATGTGAAGTCCTAATTCCGAAGCTTCCACTATCAGCGAACGTTGGACAGTGGGAGTGTAAGGTAAAACCCCCAGATATTTAGGTGGTAATTTTAAAAACAGATGATGCATGACAGTATTACCTACCATAGTTACTGCATAAATACGTTGAGCTATCACCCCACTTTTTTGACTCAACTCATCAATCAGATCATTAAGAGCCGTTATCAGGTGAGAATGCAACTTTTCCAATCCGTCATGATGCTGAGTTGCGTAGCTAACTCGAGAGATGACATCATCACCAAAACTCATCTGGGGATTCAACCGAGATGCTACTGCTAAAGGTTCTCCATTGTTCAGATTAATCAAAACCCCAACAATAGTCGTAGTACCAATATCAAGAGCAATACCAAAATTTTGGTTTGAAGTATTCCCAGTTTCAAAGTCAAGCAATTCATCTGTGTACAACACCACAGTGCCAGAATAGTGCGTTTGATGGAGCTTCAAAATCGCCGCGTTGATCAGAGAGAGTAGGGGAAGGAGCCTCTAAATAGAATTTTTTCACTACTGGTTCAATTTGAACCGGTTGACCTTGAGCGTCGATTAGAATTTTCTGTGAAAACAGACGTGTTTGAAAAGGAATATAGACAACTAAATTATCGTGGACCTGCGTCTGACATGCTAGACGATACCCGTGGGCAAGTTCTTGTTCAGAAAAAAAACCTCGCTCACTGGCAGAAATCTCAGCATGGCCCTGCTTGATTTCCACTCGACACTTGCCACATTTACCTTGCCCCCCGCAAGGCGCCAGAAGCTCAATCCCCGCTTCCTGGGCTGCCATCGCTATGGTCTGGCCAGCTTCTACCCAAACTTGCCGGCCTTCTGGTTGAAAAACTACCCGATAGCGTTGATTTGTCTCAGACTTCTCATTCAAAGAAGCTTTTCTTTCATCATTCATTTTCTTTACGCAAACAATTAATAAAAAAGACCAAAAGGTCAATCGAAAAACACCAGGCAAATTTTTATAAGCCTTTAACCTTTTGGCCATGTAATTTATCAAAAGTAACTACTAATTCAAACCGAGCAACTCGTTAACCTTATTTACTGCAGAAGCTGCATCCGGGGCATAACCATCAGCTCCAATCTCATCTGCATAACTCTGGGTCACAGGTGCTCCACCAATAATGGTTTTTACAGAGTCTCTGTAACCGGATTTTTCCAGGGCGTCTATTACGTCCTTCATCGACACCATAGTAGTAGTCAACAAAGCCGACATTGCCACCACTTCTGGCTTATTTTCTTCCACGGCCTTAACAAATTTCTCCGGTCCTGCGTCGATACCAAGATCAACTACCTGAAACCCTGCACCTTCCAGCATCATAGCCACCAGATTCTTGCCAATATCATGCAAGTCACCTTTCACCGTAGCGATCACAACTTTGCCCTTCGGTTCGACACCGCTTTTTACCAATAACGGACGAATAATCTCCATTGCTCCTTTCATGGCGCGGGCGGCAATCAGTACTTCTGGCACGTAGAACTCATTTTTGCGAAACTTCTCGCCAACTACACTCATACCAGCAATTAAACCCTTATTCAGAATCTCTTCTGGCGACACTCCCTCATCAACAGCCTGCTGGGTCAACTCCTTTACCATCTGAGCATTGCCGGCAATTAAACTCTCCGCCAATTTGCTTAAATCAGCCATGGGACCTCCTTGAGTTAGACATTCACCAACTAGATCATTACGGTAAGGTTATTCCGTACCATTTTGGTTCTTCGAGATACAGTTACTTTGACCTGATGTTATCGTCTGTTTGTAACTAAAATCACAACCTTTTTAACACTGCCGCCATAGCACTGATATGCTCCGGTGTTGTACCACAACACCCGCTGATCAGGTTAGCACCCGCCTCTACTAACAGCTCAACTCGCTGAGCAAAATACTGAGGTGTTTGTGAATACACCACTTTGCCCTCTTCCAGTTGTGGTAAGCCAGCATTGGGAGCTGCCATTAAAAAACCATCAGCATATTGACGCATCTGCCGAATAATTTCAATAATCTCATCAATCCCATTACCACAATTGGTACCTATCACATCTGCCCCTGCTGCCAACAACTCCTGTACAGCAGTAGGGATATCTACTCCCATCACAGTACGATAACCCTGTTTTCCTTTCTCAAAGGTCATGGAGGCAATAACCGGAAGGTTAGTGTTCTCCTTAGCCGCTCGCACCGCTATTTTCGCTTCTTCCAGATCGCTCATCGTCTCTATTTGAATAATGTCAGCCCCGCCTTCTTCCAAAGCAGTCGCCTGTTCCCTAAACGCTTCATACGCCACTTCTGGCTCCATCTCTCCAAAGGGTACCAACATCTTTCCGGTAGGACCAATTGAAGCTGCTACATAGACTTGTTCCCCGGCCGCTTCACGAGCTAACTGGGTACCAATAATATTAATTTTTTTTGCCTCTGCTGCCAGTCCACAGTTTTCTAATTTCAGCGAAGTTCCCCCAAAGGTATTAGTAAGCACACACTCTGCACCGGCAGCAACATAGGACTCACTTACCCACCTAACTTTGTCTGGATGGGACAAATTCCAAGCTTCCGGACATTCACCAACTGCTAAACCCTGCTGTTGCAACATAGTGCCCATAGCACCATCGCCTAAAAGCACTTTTTCTGCCAAACGTTGTAGAATCGGTCTTCGCATAGATCCCCTTGAGTTGTGTTTCTTTCTTGGACTATCGTTTAACAAGTGATGATTAAAATAACAAAATTATGTCCAATTGTCAAGTAAAAAATAGCCCTTT
Source organism: Candidatus Zhuqueibacterota bacterium 4484_219 (assembly GCA_002085035.1). Taxonomy (GTDB): domain Bacteria; phylum Zhuqueibacterota; class JdFR-76; order JdFR-76; family 4484-219; genus 4484-219. The sequence goes on along the minus strand of MZGM01000134.1, from coordinate 1,822 downwards.
TCGCAGCTGTGTGTAAAAGATTTACAAAAAATCTTTTGCATTTCTAAAAATAATTTATTATCATTGAAACAAAAGAGTCCAATGCAGCGTTTAGATTTGCGGATTCAAATTAGTCGGTGTTATTTGCAAGATGAAAATTTCAAGGTGATGACAAAACGATGGCAAAGATTAAGACACAAGAGAAAAATCGAGCAGAGAAATCATTAGAAAAATATTTACAAGAAATTGGCGAATATTCTCCGCTTCCCCCGGAAGAGGAAATTAAATTGGCCAAGCTCATAAAACAAGGAGACAAAGAGGCCTTGGACAAATTGGTGAAGGCCAATTTACGCTTCGTGGTCAGCGTGGCAAAAGATTATCAAAACCAGGGCCTGCCAATGGAGGATTTGATCAACGAGGGGAACCTGGGATTAATCAAGGCTGCAGAACGTTTCGATGAGACACGCGGGTTCAAATTCATTTCTTACGCAGTATGGTGGATTCGTCAGTCCATCCTGCAGGCGCTGGCAGAACAATCCCGTATTGTACGCTTACCGCTTAATCGGGTAGGGGCAATCAACAAAATCGGTAAAGCACTTAACGACTTGGGACAAGAGTACGAACGTGAACCAAGTTTGGGGGAGCTGGCTGAACGTATGGAGATGAGTACCTACGAGCTGGCTGAAACCTTGAAAACATCGGCGCGTCATCTTTCGCTCGATGCTCCATTTCAACAGGGAGATGGCAACAGCCTTTTAGATGTATTACAAAACACGCACATACCTACTCCAGATAATCATTTGATGAATGAATCACTACGAGTAGAGATCGAAAAGGTCCTCTCTACTCTAACGCCACGCGAAGCTAAAATTATCAAACTCTACTTCGGCATTGATCGCGATCGACCATTAACATTAGAAGAAATTGGGGAAATATTTAATTTGACTCGCGAGCGAGTACGACAAATCAAAGAAAAGGCACTGCGCAAATTGCGACACAAATCTCGTCGCAAACCACTGCAGAAATACTTGGGGTAGTTAATTACCAACAGAGTAATTCATGATGGATCAGTAGTATGAATATCAAAGTTTGCCAAAAACTTACTCTTTTTTACTATAATCTAAAGAATAGTTTTTATTCTCCGCAATCAACACTTTCGTTGCCTTTTAGTTCAAAGCCAATAAACAATATTCTTGTTTGTTTGCCTGAATCGCTTGAAGATTTTCGAGCTGCGAAAACACAACTTCCAACCTTAACGGAAGTTTTTCAATCTAGTACTATTTCCTTGTTGCTCAAAACTGATTATCTCAAACTTACCAATGGTGCCCGAAATTATCGTTTAGTAGCCTACTCCTCTGATGAATTTGATATTCGGGGATTGCCCAAAAAATCCCTATGGCAAAAATTGGCGCCTCAATTATTCGAAATCACAATCGATTTTAACGCTGAATTTAAATTGCCTATTGCGGCACTCTGTCGCAAGATCAATTCTCCTTTTCGCCTGACCTTTGCCAAACCCAACGACATTGTTTTTTTTAACATCATCTTGCAAATTTCCGGCAACAAGGATTACACCACCAAGCTAAAATCTCTACTTCACTACTTACAAGCCATAGTAGGTAGAGAAAAGTCTTTTAATAATCAGGCATTCAATCCAGTGAATAGTCGTATTAATTCTTGAAAATACAATACTTATTTACCGTTTTAGTGGTTTTAATTTTCACAAAACTAATGTTTATATGACACTTAGAGAACAACTACAGGAACTCCAAAAGAAATATCGAGAGATCGAAGAGAGCAATCGTTCTTTGAATGCAAGGCTATCGGAGCTTTACATTCTCTA
>MZGM01000014.1 GCA_002085035.1 Candidatus Zhuqueibacterota bacterium 4484_219 | reverse complement strand
ATTGGAATGCAGGAATTGTCCCGTAAGCTATCACCAGAGCAAGTGTGGCAACAATTATCCGATTTGGCTGATGTTACCTTGCAATTGTGCCTGCGAAAACAATTAGCGGATCTTGTACATTTGCATCCCAAACAATCCTTACCACCTTTTGGAATTTTTGGATTAGGAAAATTAGGTGGCCGTGAACTCAATTTTGCCTCAGATCTGGACATTATTTTCTTTTTTCAGGAGCCTCGAACCGGTACCGCTGAAACGGCGCAAATTTTCACTCAGCTGATACAACATCTCATCAACGCTTTTCGGCAGATTACCCCCTCTGGATTCCTGTACAAGATTGACACCCGCTTGCGACCTGAAGGCAGTAGTGCTCCTTTGGTAATTACTACGCAGCAATATTTAGATTACCTTCGTAAACGGGCACAATTATGGGAACGACAGTCGCTTATTAAGCTTCGTTTTATTGCTGGTGACGCTACGTTTGGGCAGTGTTTGGAAAACGAAGTGCGACAATTCGTGTTCGCTACCAGTTTGGACTCGCTGCAAATTGACCAGATTCAGCAAATGCGGTTTAGCATGGAGGCAAAATCGGCAGGAATAGGTGCCCAACTGGACATTAAAAATGCACCTGGGGGGATTGTGGATGTGGAGTTTCTGGTACAAATGCTGCAATTGCTTTATGGAAATCTTGAGCCAGCACTGCAAACTTATTCAACTTTGTCAGCGCTATCGGCTCTGGCCGAACTGGGCTTATTGTCAAAGGAAACAGCCAAATTTACTGAAAGGCATTTCCTTTTTCTTCGCCAAATTGAAAAGTATGTCAAAGTTGGTTTAGGAAAGACTCGCGCAGTTGTTCCCTTGCATTCTGAAGCATTGGATTTTTTAGCCTATTGTCTGGGCTTTAGCAGGGGAGAAGAATTTAGAAAAACCCTGCAAGAACAAATGGCAAAAATGCGAGAGCTGTTTTTACAAGTATTTGAAAAGGAAAAAAATACCAGCCGATCGTAGAAAATTGGAAAAATCTCCTTGACAGGGGGAAAATATTTGCTAAATTTAAAGTGGAATTTTACTGTAACTAAATCTGAAAATACTGATATTGAAATGAGTAGAAACATTGTTGCAGCATTTCTGATTTTAATCGTCTTGATAACAGGGGCAAATGTTCCTGGTAATGCCCAGTATTATTTTGGGCGGAACAAGGTGCAGTATCACCAGTTTGATTGGCATGTGATGCATACGGAGCATTTTGATATTTACTTCTATCCTGAAATGAGAGAATTGGCTGAAGTTGGTGCTGGTTATGCCGAGGAGAACTATCACATTTTAGCTGACTTATTTGATATTACTCCCAATTACCGTATTCCTCTTATTTTTTACAGTTCGTTTACCCATTTCCAACAAACGAACGTTATTCCTAATCTTATTCCCGAAGGAGTTGGTGGTTTTTTCGAGTATCTAAAAGGTAGAGTAGTAGTTCCAGCTAATGGGTCGATCTCACAATTTAAGAATGTAATTAGGCACGAGTTGGTGCATGTGTTCACCATGTGTAAGGTTCAGCGTGTAATGAAGGATCATAAGAAAATCGACTGGAGTGGATTGCCGTTGTGGTTTGTAGAGGGATTGGCAGAGTATTGGTCACAAGGTTGGAATTCTGAGGCAGAGATGGTTATTAGAGACGCAGTGATCAATGATTACCTGGTGCCTCTTAGTCGAATTTATCAGATCTCCGGTAGTTTTTTGATGTACAAAGAGGGACAGGCTATTTTGCGCTACATTGCCGAAACCTATGGCGAAGAAAAGCTGTTGGGCTTGCTGAACAATTTTTGGAAAACACAAAACTTCAGTGATGTTTTGAAATTAACCATTGGCAAGGGGTACAGAGAGTTTGATGAGGAATGGACTTATGCCTTGAAAAAGAAAATTTTCCCCTTGTTGAAGGATAACGATCTCCCCCGCATGGTGAGTATTCGGATTACCGAGGAAGGAATTAATACTAAACCAGCTTACTATCACAACCAGGTGGTTTTTTTGTCCAATCGCGAAGGGTATTCTAACATTTATTGTAAACCAGTACAGCCGTACAATAAGAAGCAAAAAGCAGAGATTATCATCAAGGGAGAACGGACATCAGAATTTGAATCATTTCATCTTTTGAAGAGTAAGATTGATGTTCATTCCTCCGGAATGTTGGCATTCAGCTCTAAAAGTGGTGAACAGGATGCTATCTACATTTACGATTTACAAGCTCGAAAGATTGTCCAGCGATTGGAATTTAATAATCTGATTTACCTTTCCTCTCCAGCGTGGTCACCAGATGGCACCCGGCTGGTTTTTTCTGGGATTGATTTTTCTGGCAAGAACGACATTTACATTGTAAATCTGTCCAACCAACAATTACAACGACTCACTAATGATTTCTACGACGATCGTGATCCTTGCTGGTCTCCAGATGGTCATCTTATCGTTTTTAGTTCAGATCGTACGGAATATGGTGAATCCGGTTACTACAATCTTTTTTTCTATGATTTGCGCGATGGGTCTATCCGTTATGTTACCTCTGGCCGACATAAGGATTATTCTCCGGTATTTTCTCCTGACAGTCGATTTTTAGCTTTTGCCTCAGATCGTGATGGTAGCTTCAATATCTGGGTGATTCGGGCAGGTAAACGATATCGGGATTCAATGATTGTAGAACGTTTTAATCTTAATTCTTCTTCCGATGCTAAATTTCCAACAGAGCCTTATTTTTCAGTGGTTGAGGATTCCGCTATTGTAGCCTCTTTATTAGAACGTCCCCAGCTCAAAAAAATTACCAATTTTGCTACCGGAGCATTTGATCCCGAATGGACAGATAATGATGGTATTTTGTTTACTGCTTTTGAAAATTTCAGCTTTCAGATTCGGAAGCTTGAACATGTGAGTAGCCTATTCAAAAGCAAACCACTGTCGGTTTTTGATCAATCTCCGTGGAAAGCTCCTTCGTTCTGGCAGAGTAGCAAACATGTTGGGAGACTAACTGCCTCAGTAGTTAAGTATAGGCGAAAATTCAGTCTGGATATTGCTCAGAGCCAAATTATGCAAGATCCTATTTTTGGAACCAGTGGCGGTGCTCAATTGGCAATAAGTGATATGTTGGGCAATGAGAAGTATTATTTTTTGCTCTACAACGAAGCTTCTTCCAAAAAGGAATTCCTCAAAAGTTTTAATTTTGCAGTAAGCAAATTGGATTTGTCGCGACGTACAAATATTGCTTATGGAATTTATCATTTTGCTGGTAATTATTACAGTTTTTCGGAAGGTTTTTTTTATGAACGCCGTTATGGTGGTTTTGCCTCGCTGAGCTATCCCTTTTCTGTGTTCCAGCGGGGTGAGGTTCATGTGAATATCCGTAATTCCGAAAAGCAGTGGTATGGATTTCTGGGGACTCGCCGCGCTCTGTTAATCTCTAACTTTATCGCCTGGGTAAAGGACAACTCGCTGTGGGGCCCAACCGGTCCGATAGATGGCGAACGTTATCATTTTACCATTGGCAATACAGTAGATGTGAAAAATTCTAATGTGAATTTTTACACCATCAGTGCAGATTACCGTAAATATTTTCGTCTGGGGCGTCGAATTACCTACGCTACTCGGGTGATGGGACGGATTAATCATGGTAAAGAAGCAATAAAATTTTTTCTGGGGGGTAGTTGGGACCTGCGGGGGTACGATCGCTGGAGTATCTGGGGCGAAAAATTGGTACTGATGAATCATGAGTTGCGGTTTCCATTTATTGATAGATTTACAATTCGATTTCCATTTGGCGGTATTGGTTTTTCTTCTATCCGTGGAGCTGCATTTTGGGACCTTGGTAATGCCTGGAGCAGCTCATTTCGACAACTACGTGGCAGTTTGGGAGTTGGCATTCGTTTCAGATTGGGAGGGTTTCTGGTATTGCGACTGGATTACGGTAAAAAGTACCAAATCCTGTTTGATAGGTCTATTTTTCGACCTACTCAATTTAAATTCTTTCCTGATACCTTTACTCAGTTTTTCTTCGGATGGGATTTCTAATGTCGCAACCATTGAAATGTCTGGTTAAGATTTTGACTATTCTAATAATCCCCTGTTCTTTTGCCTGCCATAAAACTGTTCTCAACCAATTTCCCCAGGAACAAAGTTGGAATTGGCTTATGGCTGGAAGCTCGCCCCAGCGAAATTATTTTATCTCCACATGGACTATCGAGCCACCATTACAGATCGTCAAAACGTGGAAAACTTCCTCTGCTGTTACTTCTACTTTGCTGCTGACGCGGAACTTGTTGTTCTTGACTACGAAGGATGGAAAACTGGAAATTTATGACCTTCGTTCTTATAAGCGTTTGAAACGCCTGACATTGCAAAATGGTGTAGAAGGAACTATTGCATTTTATCAGGATGATTTGATTGTGGCTTTACGGTTAGGAAGAAAAAGTCTCTATCGGATGGATCTCTTGACGGGACAAATTCTTTGGAAGCAAGAATTGGGTACTATTGAATCGGAACCTTTGATAGTAGAAAACCGCATCTACGTAACTTCACTTTATCGAGGTGTTTTTTGTGTAAATGCTGACGATGGCACCATTATTTGGAGAAAAGACCTGAAAACGCAGCTTCATAGTTCGCCGGCAGTTAGTGGACAGGCGATAATATTTGGTGCCGATAACGGATGTGTGTATGCACTTGATGCTAATAGTGGAGAACAAAACTGGAAATTCCCAACTGCTAAAGCAGTTCTGGCCACCCCAGTTATTTCAAAAAATAGAATTTTCGTTGGTTCTACCGACACTTATTTTTATGCTTTGTCAATAAACTCGGGAGAGCTGGGTTGGAAATTCAAAACAGCAGGACGAATTTTACGAGGCGCCAGCGTGGCCGACAAAATGGTAATTTTCGCTTCCAACGATGGGAATGTTTACTGTTTGGACTCCGACACAGGTCGAAAGTTGTGGGTCTTCTCCACTCCAACTATTATTGGTACTGTACCACTAATTCTGCAAAAATACGTCTATTTCGGAGCACTCGATCATTATCTTTACGGATTGGATTTGGGAACTGGCCAACTGGAGTTTAAAATAAAATTGTCTGGCCAAGTTCGTACCTTTCCCATCGCTGATAGACATCGTCTGATTGTAGCTTCCGAAGATAATTCTTTGTTCATCTTGAAGAGTCAAAAAAATAACTAAAAAGGCGATGAGATTACGAAGCCCTGAACAGAAAATCATCTGGCTATCAATGATGGCTATAGGGATTGCACTGGGTGCAAATCTGACCGTGGCTCAGGTGGAAAAAGCCAATAAGGGAATGGGTTACTTACAGTTTCTTGCTAAGGACTCATTGGGTACGGTTTTTATCGATACAATGCGAGTGAAATTGCCAGCTAATAGTATTCAACCCGTGAGCGTTGGTAAACATGTGGTTCGGATTGAATCCCCAGATCGATGTAATTGGTATGTGCGTGATTTTATCGACACTGTTTCTATTTCCTCGGGAGATACCCTTTGTCTATCCGTGGTATTCCCACGTTTCATTTTGCTTAATTCCCAACCGTATGGTGCAGAAGTTTTCTATGGCGACAAATCTATTGGCTACACCCCCTTGTTAGTATCCGCAGAAATGTTACGTGCCGGAAATTTGCGCTTGCGTAAAGCTGGCTATCTTCCAACTGTAGTAACAGTACCTGATTTTTCTTCACCTGGGTTTTGGGTATCTTTACAAAAAGATGAACGATTTAACCAGACACAAATGAAATTGCAAGTTCAGCTACAAAAACAGCGAAAGCGACTGCGATTCTGGACATACACCTCCTTTTCAGTAACATTGCTTTCTGGAATCAGCGCTCTTCTCACCAAAAAACAAGCCGATCACTATTATTGTCTCTACTTGCAATGCACTAATCCTAATGCCATGCAGCACTATTACCATCGAACCAAAACATTTGACCGCTACGCTGGTACTTTCTATGTTCTCTTTGAGCTGAGCTTTATCACTTCCATTTATCTGCTAATGAAAAATATTGCAATAGTTAAGTAAGGCTTGCAATAGTCAGTTTTTGGTTGCGTTTTTGCTTCTTGTTATGTAAATTAGTAATAAGCAATGATTGATTACCTATGAAAATCCAACAGTTACACCCTTGGAAAGTTTCCTACACAGAAGCAATAGCTCTCCAGCAAGAACTGCAAAAACGGCTAATTCTATTCAATTCTACCAGTAATTTTAATCTGGTGGCAGGAGCTGATGTCTCCTATTCGAAAAAGAGCTCTTGTCTTTATGCTGGAGTTGTGGTATTTCAATTGCCTCAGCTGGAGATTGTAGAGCAAGTCTGCGTAGAAGCGGAAGCGTCTTTTCCATATATTCCAGGGTTGCTCACATTTCGCGAGGCACCGACTTTATTAAAAGCTTTTCAGCAGTTGCAAACCACACCAGATGTGGTACTTTTTGATGGGCAAGGTATTGCTCATCCTCGAGGAATGGGATTGGCATCCCACATGGGGTTATTGCTCAATTTGCCAACAATTGGATGTGCCAAGAGTGTGTTGGTAGGCAGTTATTCGAATTTAGGAATCGAAAAGGGAAGTCAAGTACCGATCATGTTTCGGGACAAAATAGTAGGAGTTGCTTTGCGTTCTCGGAATAATGTGAAGCCGATCTTCATCTCGATAGGTCACAAGATTGACCTTGAGACTGCCGTAGCCGTGGTGCAAAGCTGTCTGGGTAAATTTCGTATCCCTGAACCTATTCGCAAAGCTCATAATTTGGTCAATGTGACACGGAGTATGAGCGAAAACTCTATTTAACAATCGTGAATGCTCTGAATTATTGACACTTCGATGTTCCAGTTGGTTGACTTTATTACTCCTGGAAGCAACTGTCGAGGAGAAATTAGATGACAAAAGATGTAGGTATTGTTTACCATCCTGACTATCTTAAACACAAGACTCAGCCGGGACATCCAGAACGTAGTGAGCGATTGCAAGCAATTGTAGATACGCTAAAACGGAAAGGTTTACTTTTGCATTTGAAGGAACTGTGCCCCAAGCCTGCAGAGCTGCAATGGGTCACTTCTATTCATGATTCTCACTACGTTGAACGAGTGCGAGAAATGTGTCATCGGGGGTATTTGCAGATTGACGGTTCAGACACTCACATTTGCGAAGATTCTTATCAGATTGCTTTGTTGGCGGTAGGCGGGGGGATAATTGCAGCCGATGCGGTTTGTGAAAATGCGATCTGTCGAGCCTTTTGCTGTGTACGTCCACCAGGGCATCATGCTGAAAGAAGTTATGCTTCCGGATTCTGCCTGTTCAACAATATCGCTATTCTGGCGCGATATCTCCAACAAAAGCATGGTATTAAACGAGTGCTAATTGTAGATTGGGATGTCCATCATGGTAATGGGACCCAAAATGCCTTTTACGAAGACCCCACAGTTTTCTACTTTTCTACCCATCAGTATCCTCTATTCCCTGGCACCGGTCTGTCTGATGAAATCGGCAAAGGCAAAGGCGAAGGTTTCACTCGTAATGTTCCCTTGTCGCCAGGAGCAGGTGATGAGGATTTTATTCAGGTTTATGAGGAAGAATTAATTCCCATAGCGGAAAGATTCGCTCCAGAATTTGTGCTGATTTCTGCTGGCTTCGATGCCCACCATGATGATCCTTTAGCGCAGATGAAAATGACCGAAGAAGGATATGAACGTCTGACCGAGATTGTTTGTCAAATTGCCGATACCTACTGTAAGGGTCGCGTGATCTCTTTACTGGAAGGTGGCTATAATCTCACTGCCTTGGGAAATTCTGTTGCTGCTCACATCGAGGTATTGCTAAAGGAAAAGTCGAGCGGAAACCAAAACTTAAGGGCTTAAAAAAATGGTCATCAAAGGTTTTGCAATAAAGCGAATATTTCTTTTCTTGCTAATTACAGGGATAGTTTTTGGCTGTGGAAATTCTAATAAGAGAGAATTGGAAATGGCTAAAAAGGCTAATCAGAACGTTTACAGGGAACTTCGCGAGCAGATGGTAAAGAAGCAAATACAGGCTCGGGGAGTAACAGATGAAGCGGTGCTGAAAGCCATGCGAAAGGTACCTCGACATTTGTTTGTACCTGAGATGTATCGGGACATGGCTTATCAGGATACCCCTTTGCCAATAGGAGCGGGGCAAACTATTTCTCAACCCTACATTGTTGCCTACATGACCCAAGCTCTTAACTTAAAAGGTAATGAAAAGGTTCTTGAAATTGGCACTGGTTCTGGTTATCAAGCAGCAATCTTGGCTGAAATTGTTGATGAGGTTTATACCATCGAAATTATTCCTGAATTAGCTACTCGCGCTGCCAGGCTGTTAAAAAAATTGAAATACGACAACATTTTCGTGAAGCAGGGTGATGGCTATAAGGGGTGGCCAGAATATGCCCCGTTTGACGCTATTATTGTTACTGCCGCACCAGAGCAAATCCCCCAACCACTTATTGACCAGTTGAAAGAAAATGGAAGAATGGTCTTGCCGGTAGGCAACGAATATCAAGACCTGATATTAGTAACAAAGAAAGATGGGAAAGTTCACAAACAGTTTCTACTTCCGGTGCGATTTGTACCAATGGTTGGTGAAGCTGAAAAACAGTAGCTGCACCATCAACGCGGTGAATAAATCAAAATCCAAAATGTAACCTGGTAAAATTGCTCTGAGAACACATTCGGTAATGAATCCTGGCCAATGTTAATTATTTTACTTTAGTTTGTGAAACATCATTACAGGATTCTCGTATACGTATTAGATTAAAAATTGTGGAAATAATAAGATTGGAGAATTGAATGAATCAGAATACAGATGAAGCTAAAGAGCCCAAACGACTTTATCGTTCGCGTTCAAATAAAATGATAGGTGGTGTTTGTGGAGGATTGGCAGAATATTTTGAGATCGATGCCACTATTTTGCGAGTGATATTTGTTCTGTTGGCTTTTGCTAAAGGAATCGGTATTTTTTTGTACTTGATAGCTTTGATTATTGTTCCTACTAATGTGGAAGACAAACCAAACCAAACTAAATCTCGGACTGGAGGTACAGCTGCAAGCATTGTGATCGGTATTATTTTAATTTTAATAGGACTACATTTCTTGGCTGAGTCGGTTGGTCCTTTCTACTTTTGGCCACACTACTGGTTTATCCATTGGCCATGGGAAGTAGATTGGGATTTGCTCTGGCCTGTATTGCTTATCCTGGTAGGGGTATTGTACATTGTACATACTTCACGTTCGGGTAAAAAGATTGAGCAAATGAAGGAGAAACCCACCGCGGAACTCAGGACAGAACAGCGTAAATTGCTGCGCTCGCGACGAAATCGTAAAATCGCGGGAGTATGCGGTGGACTGGGAGAATATTTCAATATCGATCCTACCTGGGTACGTTTAGGATGGATTTTTCTTTCTTTACTTTCCAGTATTATTTTAGGGCTGGTAGTCTACATTATTTTGGTGATTGTTCTTCCCGAAGAAAAATGACAATCTGGTTGGCGCATGGGTAGCTTTGAAGCTACTTTACGAACAACCCGAGAGCAGAAAAACCTCATAATATTAGGTGGTGTCAATGCAGCATAAAAATTCAATTATTCCCGGCGTTATTTTGATCCTGATCGGTGTGCTTATCTTATTGCACAAATTTCAGGTGTTCTATCTGGATTGGGGAACCATTTATCCTATCGTTTTGATGGTTACTGGGTTGTCGTTTTTTGTTCTGATCAAAACCCGTAACGACAAAGGAGCTGTGTTCCCTGGCACAGTGTTTTTTCTCATTGGACTGTTCTTTTTTCTGCGCAATAACAATTGGCTTGACTTGTATTATTTTGATGAGTTCTGGCCAGTGTTTTTAATTATTTTTGGCCTTGCTTTTCTGGCTGTTTTTGTTCTCAAACCCCACGACTGGGGCGTGCTTATTCCCGCTTCAATTCTTCTGTTTCTGGGATTGGTTTTTTTCTCCAATAAAATGGGGTGGCTATCATGGGGAACCCAGGTGACTATTAGCAGATTATGGCCAGTGTTATTAATTTTGATCGGAGTGGTTATCATACTAACTAATCTTAAACGAACCCCTAAAAACGATTCCTGATTTCAAGGGTATTCATTATGAATACCCTTTCTTTTTGGAAAAATTGACAACCTAATTGAGGAGTAAAATGAAATTATCTTATGAAGTTTGGGCAGTTGTTCTGGTTGGATTTTTAGTGGGTTGTGCTTCCGTACATAAATCCCGTTTCATTATTACCACTAATGAACGGGGAGAGAAAGTAGTAATAGGAAGAATAAAATCGGAAGAGCTCCTACGCCATTTTCCTGAATATCGCCGGAATTACCTGAATTACTATCCCGATTCTTCAGCAGTGAGGTTTTTGCAGAGTTGGTCTCCACCCGTGAAAATTTTGCTTTTCATAGGTACATGGTGTTCTGATTGTCGTCGTGAAGTTCCCAAGCTTTTCAAAACTCTGGATATGGCCAAAAATTCCCAAATCAAATTGGATATTGTTGCCATAGACCGAGGTAAACGCGACGCAGAGAATCTGATGGGGAAATATGGTATTCGCTATGTACCAACTTTCGTCATCCTTTATCGACAGAGAGAAGTAGGACGAATTGTGGAGCATGCTAAGGTGTCGATAGAACAGGATTTGGTAACAATTCTTAAACAGATTCAATGATGCAATATTCTGCTTTTCAAATGGAGTAAAATTTTCTAAACCGCTCTGGTTTCAAAAGAACTTGATTTCTTGCAATAAAATTGTTATTTTAGTAGTGAGAGTTTAGGTTTAGATATTCAATCCAGAATCGGAAGAGGAACTATGATTCCTCTCGAGTTGATTGAACAAGCGAAATCGGCACAAGTAGTAACAGTTCTTACTGGTGCGGGGATTTCGGCGGAAAGCGGAGTGCCTACCTTTCGAGGCGAGAATGGCCTATGGAAGAAATTTCGTCCCCAGGAATTGGCCAATTTTGATGCCTTCATGCGTAACCCCGAACTGGTGTGGGAATGGTACAATTATCGGCGTAAAATCATCGAGCAAATCTCCCCTAATCCTGGCCATTTTGCTTTAGTGGAAATGGAATCATACTTTCCGCAGTTTAACCTTATTACGCAAAATGTGGATGGTTTACACCAGCGTGCCGGGAGTCGCAATGTAGTGGAGTTACACGGGAACATCGGTCGCAATCGCTGTGTTAAATGTAATAGGATTTCCACTGAGAACCTATCACTGAACGGTCAAAAGGTTCCAACTTGCGAATGTGGGGGGTTACTTCGTCCTGATGTGGTGTGGTTTGGGGAATTATTACCAGAGGATGCAATCCAAAAAGCCTTCCAGGCGAGCAAGAGTTGTGATTTTTTCTTTTCCATTGGTACCTCAGCAGTAGTGTATCCAGCAGCTTCTCTACCAGAAATTGCTAAGCAAAACGGTGCTTTTGTAGTTGAAATTAACCTGGAACCTACACCGATCACCTCGTTTGCTGATATCTCCATCCGTGGTAAATCTGGAATTGTTTTACCGCAAATTGTTAAAGCTTTAACCTAATTTGAGTTTAGAAAAAATATGCCCTCGTTCTGGTACAAAAGGAAAGCCTTGGTAGCTAATTCAATAGTCATGCCGATTCGATGCCAAAAGGTAGTATTTCCAATCCTCACATTTTTACTTACTCTTTCCATATTTGGCTGTGGTGCTTATTTTAATACCTATTACAACGCCAAGAAATTTTTCAAAGAGGCTGAAAAAAAGCGCCTACAACAGCAGAAAAAATCCCCCTCTGCTAAACTCTCCACTAAAATCCCGGAGTATCAAAAAGCCATTGAAAAGGGTTCCAAAGTGCTGCAGCTTTATCCCCGAAGCAGATATGTTGATGATGCTATTATGATAA